>JAGYMJ010000572.1 GCA_018400625.1 Planctomycetota bacterium | reverse complement strand
ACGGGCTGACGCCGCGTGGCTAAAAAGACGTGTCGTCCCGAAGGGACTTTTTACAAAAAAAAGGGACTTCCTGAGAATTCGTAGGTAAGAGTTAAGGATTTATCGTATTTTTAATCATGCAGGGGACTCACGGAAGAAGAATTTCGCTTTTTGAAAAAAGCTTAGCAAAAACTTTAAGGGGGGCAGAGTACATTTTGCCCCCCTTGCCCGAAGACCACCGGCTGCCGGAATGGTGATAATGTTTCGTTTTGGCTGAAGAAAACATCTCTTTGTGCCGTAAGTTGGGTCTGAAATTTTTTGACAGGATAAACAGGATAGACAGGATTATAACGGCAGCGGAATGCATCAACCAGAGATCGCGGAGCAGCAGGAACGAAAACGGGAAAAATCCTTCATTTGTTTGATTTTTTGACTGGAAAGGGGTATATTTAGCGTTGTTGTTTAGTGAACGCCGCATACTAGCAGGGGACAAAAGTCTAACTTTTACAGATTTGAGTTCTCACTGAAGCACGTTCTTTTTCCACCGGCACAGCGCACGATGGGGAGAAAACGAGGCACTTTACTGAATATTTAGCCGTAAGTCGTGCTCAAATGTTGTCCCACCGGAACAAGTCCGGTGGTAACAGTTCATTACCTTTACTCAACAACTCAACAGCTTAAAAAAACCATGAAAAATTGGCCCCATATTTTTTCCCGGATAACAGGAATCTGTCTGATCCTGGCGGTGGTGTTCGGTCCTCTGGCTTTTGGTTCGGTGGAGTCGTGGGCCTATTCCATTCTTGCGCTTCTGGCTTTTACCGCACTGGCGGCCTCGCTGATCCATGACGTGCAGACCGATCGGGCATCGGCCTTTTTTTCGCCGGTGGTCGCCGTCGGCTGCGCCGGGATGCTTCTGGTCATTGTGCAGCTGGTGCCCTGGCCGGCGGAATTACTGGCGCGTATCCAGCCCGAATCGCTCTTTGTTCACCGGTTGGAGGAAGAGATTGTTGGGCGTCCATTACCGTCCCACATCAGTCCGTCGCTGTATTCATACGCCACGCGCATATCGCTGCTGAAGCTCGGCGCTTACCTCGCCCTGTTTGCGGCGGCTTACAGCTATATCACCAGCCGGCGGCGTCTGACGCGCCTGACGGTCGCGGTGGTTGCTACCGGGTTCGTTGCTTCGATGTTCGGCCTGCTTCAGAACCTGGGGGGGGTGGGGGAGATATATTGGCTCCGGAGCATAAGCAGCGGGTCGCCTTTCGGCCCGTTTGTGAGCAGGAACCAGTTTGCGGCCTACGGGGCCATCGCGTTTTTTGCGGGATTTGGTCTGCTGCTTGCCCGCGGTGGGGGAATTTCGGACTGGTTCCGCGGGAAGAACGGTAAGCGCAAGCTTCAGCCGTCGGACCCCTGGAAGAACATGCTTCTGGGCTTTGCCGTCTCAATCACGGGCGTAGCGGTGGTGTGGTCGCTTTCACGCGGCGGCATACTCGCCTTCGCGCTGGCGGGCGCGGCGACGGTTGTGGCCATGTCGCTCGGCGGCCGTGCTGCAGGGCGCCGTGCGTACCTGCCGGCGGTCGTTTTGGTTGTTCTGGGCTTTTTGACATGGCTTGGCTGGACGCCGGTGGTGGAGAGGCTCCAGACGCTGGGCATCATCGTTTCGGAGCCTGCCGCGATTGACAGGGCGCGTTACACGATGTGGGGCGATGCGTGGAACATGGGGCTGAGGTTCCCTGTGCTGGGCACGGGCGCGGGCACTTTTGCCTCCGCCTATCCCGCCTTCAGCACATTGTGGTTCCGTGCGCTGGTACTGAACCCGCACAGCGAGTACATGGGTTTTTTTGCCGAGACGGGTTTCACCGGCATGGCGCTGATCTTGCTGGCCCTGGGATTCCTGCTGATAAGGATATTGCGCGGGCTGCGTGTCAGAAAAAACCCGTATTTACTCCCTTTCCTCGCCGGCGGAGTGGGCATCATTTTTTCGGTCGCCGTCCATTCGTTTGTTGATTTCCCGCTGCGTTCGCCCGGGATCGTTGCCACTCTGGCGGTCGTGTTAGGTATGATTTACCGTACGGCCGTGATGAACAGCAAGCACATTCCACCGCGGCGGCACGCCGACGCGGCTTCTTCTTCTGTCCGTGAGGGGGAAAGCGGTTCGAACCGGTTGCGCACCGCCGGACGTGACCGTGAAAAGGGTGCGGTGTTTCTCAAGGGTCTTTTAACGGCGATGATTTTTTTGGGGTGGATATTCGCCTGTAACGTCCCGCTGCGGGAGTTGAACGCCCACATTGAAAAGGTCAGGATAGTGCGTGCCGGCCGGCAGTTGACGCCCGATACGCGGAACGTGTCGGAGTTTATCGAGGCATCCAGGCGCGCCATAGAATCGTATTCGCCGGGCAACGCCGCCCTGTACGACCGCCTGGCCGAGTTCACGAGGAAAGCAGCGGATACCGTGGAAGAGCCCGCCCGAAGGATGATGCTTGCGGAAAAAGCGCTGGAGGTGCAGCAGACCGCGGTCGGTTTGGAGCCGGTCAACGCCGACCATCGTATAAATCTGGCTATAGACTATCTGGCGCTGGGCCGGCCCGACCTGGCATGGCTGCACTCCCGACTGGCGGCGGAGATCCTTGCAGAGGATCCGAGGGTGAGGGTCGAGGTGGCCGAGATGTTTCTGAGCGCGGGTTTTGAGGAACCGGCGGTGGAGATGCTGGCGGAAGCCGAGGAACTGGCCCGGCGGCGGGAACTTGAGTCCGTGCAGCGAAGTATCGAGCGCATCAGGTCGCGGCTTTAAGGGGGAGGGAAGCTGATGAGTTGTTGAGAAGCTAAAGGCAGCGACAAAGCAAAAGAAAAGGTATGGGCGTTCGACACTTAGCACAGAATCTTTGCAAATATTCTGTGAAGTGCGTAGTTTTCTCACTATTTAAGGCATAATACCTTTATAAAATTCAATCGGCACATTTGAGTCTATGGCAGTTGGCGGAATCATTATCGACCCCATTCTGGTTGCAAGCATACGCCGCATTTCGCTGACTCTTTTCTGTTGTTGAGGGGAGTCAATAAGGTTTTTTTCTTCCAATGGATCTTTTCCCATATTGAAAAGCATATCGCCTTTTTCATGGCAGACATATTTCCAGTTTTCCGTACGGACAAGTCTAAAGCAGCTGCCTCCTTCGTGGAGATGTCCTTTTTCAGAATAAGCGAAATCCCGGTGAGAGTCAACCTCACCTCTTGCATATTTTAGGAAAGATTTCCCCGGAGACCCTCGCATTGCCTCCTGCAGATGCTCTTCTCCCCCTGCCTCAAGAATTGTTGCAGGCACATCAACAGCTTCTGCCATGCCGTGTAAAACTGTTCCGCCGGGAAGTTTTGAAGAAGGGTCATAGATATGGATTGGTGTCCGTACAGAAGCATCATGAGGATGGTTTTTATGGTGGAGACGATGATCACCCATCATGTCGCCATGGTCGGTGCTTGAAATAATTATTGTATTTTCCATCAATCCATTCTTCTCAATTGCATCAAGCACAAGCCCCATTCGGTTGTCTGTAAATTCTACAAAGGCTGCATATACCGCGCGCTGTTCCTGCCAGAATTTTATTTCCTCAGGATCATCTACCCCCACCGGCACAGGCATGTCTTCGGGTTTATATTTGTTAAAATATTCTTCAGGCGGATCAAGCGGATAGTGAGGACCAAAAATGGAGGCATGCAGGAAAAAAGGTTTGTCCGAGGAGTAATCATTTATCCATCTTACAATCTCCCGGCTTACAAAAGAGTCGAAATGATCTTCAATGTCAATTATTGAAGAAGAGTAGGTATTCTTAGGTTCTGTACGAGACACCCGGGAGCTGTAATCATCAAGAAGTTTTTCATAAAGCCCTTTGCTTTTAAGATATTCGGTATAGCGGCAGCCCTTGCATCCTGGTTTAGTGAACAACTCCCTGCCGGAGCACTCAAAAACATAATCAAAGCCTCGTTCTTTTGTGTGATGCTCGAGATCGATCAGGTTATCTTCGGCAAGGGTTGCTCCACTATGGCTGTGCAATTTACCTATCAGTGCTGTGTGATAACCTGCTCGCTGCATGGCCTGAGCAACTGTGCCATACCCATATGGCCAGTCTTTGCCGTTTCTCGGGCCGGAAGGAGACTGGCTTGCATAAAGGCCGGTAAGCCATGTAAAGCGGGTAGGCATGCATACCGGACAGTTGCTTATAGCATTGGTCAGGGTAACGCCGTTGCGCCGCAAGCGGTCTATGGCTGGGGTTTGCAATCCTTCTATCAACCCTTCTGTATAAAAATCCCAGCGGTGTTCGTCATCGGTAAGAAATAGAATATTCGGCTTTGCATTTTTTCCCATAAAAATTCCTCCTTAAGGATTTCGCTTTTTGGCAACGCTACATCGAAAAGAATTTCAGCTTGGGGCCAGGTCTTCAAATGAC
>JAGYMJ010000571.1 GCA_018400625.1 Planctomycetota bacterium | reverse complement strand
TAACTTTTCTCTGGTGGTGGTGCTGTTTTTTTCCCTTAAATCTTATATCCTCCATTTGCTTTAATCCGTGCCTTCTGTGGTTTTTCCGATAATCTTTTCAAGTTAACCCCAATCCTTTGTCGTTCTCTGCGTCCGCTGCACCTCTGCGAGAACCCGCCTTTGCCTTTAATCTGCGCAAATCTGTGTAATCTGTGGACGGCCTTTGTCGTTCTTCGTTCGTCGTTTGCCGTTAATTCCTCATTCCACATTCCAGATTCCCGATTATCCTCCCTTCCTGAGGTTCAGATAATTCATCTTTTTTTCGTTTATATTACCTATTCTTGCTTCGATTCCAGGATCAGTATAAAATAAACAACAAGCGCAAAGCCGTCAGGGGCCTGCTGTGAGGCGGTAGAAAAAAGGGAGATAGCAAGAAGGGAATCATGAGAAAACAAAAACCGGAAGAACAAGTTACAAAAAGAAACGCAGCAAAAGTACCGAAAAAACGCCCGGCCAGATGCGCGCGGCGGGCACTATAAAGGTCGCTATTGTCTTCTTGAGGAGTATAACTCATTATAGTGAGCCTTACTGAAATCCTCCGCGGACAATGTGCCCGCGTTCCCGGGAAAGACATGGTTCACTAAGGGTAACTTCTCGGTGAACCACGTTGATTGGTGGTTCCTACCGCCGGGACAAGCCCGGCGGTAACGTGTTTCACTGGATATATACCCATTGCCCTACCCGTTTCAATTGACAAGGCCCTTCGATGTTGATATTCTTCCTCAAAAGTTTCTCTATCGGAGCTTAACAATGAAAGCTATTATGATAATGTTCGACAGCTTGAATCGTCGTATGTTGCCGCCCTACGGCTGTGAATGGGTCCATGCACCCAACTTCGCGCGTCTGGCGAGCCGCAGTGCGACCTTTGATCGTGCCTATGTCGGCAGCATGGCTTGTATGCCGGCGCGGCGTGAATTGCATACGGGACGCTACAATTTCCTCCACCGTTCCTGGGGGCCGATTGAGCCTTTTGACGATTCGATGCCGGAGATACTCAAGAACAACGATATCTATACCCATCTTGTCAGCGACCACTATCATTATTGGGAAGAAGGGGGAGCGACATATCATACGCGTTACAGCTCCTGGGAAAACGTGCGGGGACAGGAAGGCGATAATTGGAAACCTACACTGGGCGTCTCCTCCATTCCCGAGTCACTTAATCCCAGGGTTGCTCCGAATTGGGGGCGGCAGGATTTTATCAACAGGCAATTTATGGTTGATGAGGAGAGCCAGCCCCAGCCCCAGACTTTCGCGCGTGGACTGGAATTTATCAACGATCATCATCAGCGTGAGGATTGGTTCCTGCAGATTGAAACCTTTGATCCCCATGAACCGTTTTTTGTACCGGAACGTTTCAAGAAGCTTTATCCCCATGACTACAACGGACCCCATTTCGATTCACCCGGGTATGGACCTACTCAAGTTGATCAGGAAGCCTTGGAGCATCTCCGAATGGAAAATGCAGCCTTGGTCAGCATGTGCGATCATTACCTTGGCAAGGTGCTGGATAAGATGGATGAACGGGGCATGTGGGAAGATACCATGCTGATCGTCAATACCGATCACGGTTTTTTGCTCGGGGAACATGGTTTTTGCGGTAAGTGCCGTATGCCTTTCTACAATGAAGTCGCCAACATACCGCTTTTCATCTGGGACCCCCGTGAAGGATGCCGAGGTGTCAGGCGGCAAAGCCTGGTCCAGACCATTGATCTGCCCGCCACTCTTCTTGACTTTTTTCATGTTGAACTCCCGATAGACATGATGGGTGTCCCGCTGCGGGAAACCATTGCCACCGACCGCCCCGTGCGCAAGTCCGGCCTGTTTGGGCTGCATGGTGCACATGTCAACTGCACCGACGGCAGGTATGTGTACATGCGGGCGCCCGCGAATCCGGAGAATCAGCCTCTTTTTAATTATACGCTCATGCCGACACATATGAAACATACTTTTCCCGTGGCCGAGATGAGAACGGCACAACTGCGCCCACCTTTCAATTTTACCAAAGACTGTCCAACGCTTAAAATTGATACAAATCCTCAAGAAGTCCCCCGGCACGTTAAAACCGATGCTTATTCCTTCGGCTCACTACTGTTTGATAACGAGAAGGACCCCGAACAGAAGCATCCGCTGAAAGATGAGAATATTGAGAGCCGCATGCGCGATGCCCTCCTGGAAGCGATGCAAACCGCCGAAGCACCGTCCGAACAATATCAGCGCCTCGGTTTATCTCAACCCCATAGCGATAGTTGATATCCGTCAGCCCTCAGTGAACCACTTTGTGCTACCACCGTGCCCTGTGCCGGTGGGGCCAATGATTCACCACTACGGAAGCAATACTCCACCAAGCCCCCCACCGACCCCGTGTTGGTGGAGGCACTGATTAACCACTATCATCGAGCCAGTGCCCGGCTTCCCTACCGGCTCGGGCCGGATGACATGAACACGTTCGAACATCAAAACAGGACTTCTGTTTTATATGTTTTTCTTTTATTGCCTCTTTGATATTAATGTGGTAATATATACGATATTAAGTGATGATTTTACGGATACTTTTAAGCAAAAAGCGCTACCGGTCGCTTTCTGCGCCGGGAGCGTTCTTTAATCAGTGTGCCTTTAACACTCATGAATCAGGCTGGAAATAGAGTTGTTGATCTACCACATGGGCTTTTCCCATATCGAACGATCGTTCCAAAGGTGTAAACATGAAAATAGCTATAACCGGCAAGGGTGGAGCGGGGAAAACGACTCTTTCCGTATATATTGCCCGTTTCATTGCCGAGCAATCCAGGGATGTCTATCTCATTGACGCCGATCCCGATGCCAACGCCGCCCTCGCCCTCGGCTTAAATAATTCTGAGGGCCCACTATCGCTCGCCGACCTAAACGATGTTATTAAGGAACGCACGGGGGCCGAATCCGGTTACGGCGGTTTCTTTACATTGAACCCCCGCGTTGATGATATACCCGGTAAGTATTCCATCGATGTTGACGGGGTTCGTCTTCTGCGTACCGGGAGATTGAAGAAGGGGGGAAGCGGGTGTTTTTGCCCTGAAAATGCTTTCCTCAGTTCCGTCGTTTCTCACATGTTTTTCGGAAGCAACGCCTGGGTTATCCTGGACATGGAAGCGGGGATCGAACATCTTGGCCGCGCCACCGCTCAGGGCGTGGACGCGATGCTGGTGGTCGTTGAACCCGGGAAAAGAAGTATTCAGACCGCCCATGATGTCGCAGGATTGGCCGATGATATCGGTGTCTCCCAGGTCGGGGCGGTGATCAATAAGGTCAGAGGAACTGAGGCCGAAGAAATCAAGGAATTGCTACAGCCTGTCCCTGTCCTCGCGCAAATCCCCTATGAAGACGACGTTTTTAGGGCTGACATGCGCGGGGAGTGTGCCTATAAGGGAACTGAAACACAAAGGGAAATAGTCGCAGACCTGATAAATAAGATGGAATCTTTGAATAAATAAAGCTGAAGGAGGTATAAATGGTTGAGAACGATAAAGATATAAAAAGTGCTGACCCCGTTGCACAGAAGATGATAGAGCATAGCGCCGAGAAAGGATATAATCTCGTCTGGGACCGCTACGAGGCCGTTCAGCCGCAGTGTGAGTTCGGAAGTCTCGGGCTTTGCTGTAAGAATTGTACGTTAGGCCCATGCCGGATAGACCCTTTTGAAGAAGGAGCTTCTTGTGGCGTGTGCGGCGCAACGGTGGATGTTATCGCCGCCCGTAACCTTGCGCGTCATGCTGCCGTTGGCGCTGCTGCTCATTCAGACCACGGACGGGACATCGTACATGCCTTGAGGCTTGCAGCGCAGAATAAAGCGGAAGGATACGAAATTAAAAATGAAGCAAAGCTGATGAAACTGGCTGGGGAATTCGGAGTCGATACAAAAAATAAAAATACTGACGAAATTGCACAGGAGATCGCCGAGATGGCTTATGCTGATTTCGGACGTCAGGAAGGTTGCCTGCGATTTGTCAAGCGCGCCCCGGAGGCGCTGCAAAAAAAATGGGAAAACCATGGGGTAACACCTACCGGTGTGGATGCAGATATTGTAAGGGCTCTGCATTCCACACATATGGGAGTTGACAGCGAACCGAGGCATATTATCCGTACAGCTATTAAAACATCCCTGGCTGATGGATGGGGGGGCAGCATGTATGCTACCGATTTGAGCGATGTTCTGTTCGGTGGGCCGGAACCGCTCAAAGCGCGTGCAAATCTCGGTGTTATACGCCCCGAAGCCGTGAATATCATCGTCCATGGTCATGAACCGACTCTTTCGGAGATGATCGTCGCTGCCACTCAAACACCTGAAATGAAAAAGATGGCCGAGGAGGCCGGTGCGGACGACTTTCAGATCTCCGGCATCTGTTGCACCGCCAATGAAATCCTGATGAGGCACGGGATACCGGTTGCCGGCAATTTTCTGCAGCAGGAACTGGCCGTGGCCACAGGGGCCATCGATGCGATGGTCGTTGATGTGCAGTGTATCTTTCCTAATATCAGCCAGTACGCTTCCTGTATGTCAACGCGCTTCATCTCGACCTCACCGAAGGCCCATTTTGAAGGGGTTGAGCATATCGAGTTTGAAGAAGCCCGTGGACTGTCGCTGGCGAAGGAAATCGTTGCCAGAGCTGTTGAGGCATTTAAGGAACGCGGCAGTGCTGAAACGGTTGTCCCTGAAGAAAGTGAAGATCTGGTCGCCGGTTATTCGGTTGAAAGTATATTCAACATGCTCGGCGGCAAATACCGTCCCTTATTGCGTCCGTTGAATAAAGCGATTATGGATGGACGCATCCGTGGTGTGGCCGGGGTGGTGGGTTGCAATAATGTGAAAATGACGCATGACGAAGGACATTTGGAGATGGTCAAAGAACTGATAAGGAACGATGTTTTAGTTGTACAAACCGGCTGTTCTGCTATAGCTTGCGCTAAAGCAGGACTTATGAAACCCGAAGCTGCTGATGTTTATGCCGGTGAAGGACTGCGCGAAGTCTGCCGCGCCGTAGGTATTGCGCCGGTTCTGCATCTCGGTTCCTGCGTGGATAATACCCGAATACTGATGGCGTGTGTCGAAATGGTGAAAGAAGGCGGTCTCGGGGACGATATATCCGACCTGCCGGTGGCCGGTGCGGCGCCCGAGTGGATGAGCGAGAAGGCCATCGCTATCGCCCTTTATGTTGCGTCAAGCGGTATATATACGTGTTTGGGGG
>JAGYMJ010000570.1 GCA_018400625.1 Planctomycetota bacterium | reverse complement strand
GTCGGCGGAAGGACGTAACCTCTGGTTGTTGAAAATCGCGGAACCCGGGTGTAATGAGGAGCAAAACGCACTCAAGCGAAGATGTCTGATTGCATCGACTGCACATTCCTGGGAAACGGCCGGCAATTACTGTGTCGAGGGGATCATTGACTATCTGCTCTCGGATGACTACCGGGCCGCTATGTATCTGCAACTTTTCGATATCTATATCTGCCCCATGCTCAATCCGGACGGTGTGGCCAATGGGGTCAGAAGGCATCGGGAAAACGGGGCCGACCTGAATCGCGATATCGAAACCAACAAAACACGGGGAACGGGATGCGAGAATGACCCGGAGCTGGTCTGCCATTTTAAGGTTATCGACGAATTGGAGCCGGACATATATGCCCAAATCCACAATATGAGCCAGAAACACCGGGATTGTCTATTAGGAATGGACCCGGAATATGCCGAGATATTCACCGGCTTCATGCCCTCTATGGAAAAACACCTTAAACTTTTCGGAGTTGACAGAGGCGCTGAAGGTACCGCCCCAAAATATTGTTATAAAAAAGACCCCTCGTGTGTTGCCTGCACCTTTGAGTTCCCCTGGTTTGGACGCACCACCAAACATATGCAGGAGGTCGGGCCGACGGCATTGGAAGCGTTGCTGAACACGAAAATCTGGGTCGATCAGAAAAAAAAGTAAAAGCTGCTAAATATCTTAACAGGGAGGCCTGAGAAAACGAATGAATTTTTGGGAAACTGTTGATCTGGAGCTTGGAACGATCCTGCACTGGCAGATTGGCACTTTACGGCTCTGGGCGCTGAAATCAGAACAGGAACTCTGCTTATATCATGAGGAGTGCGACGACGAAGCAGCTCCGCTGGTCTGTGCCGGGAAAGAACCCCTGCCCGACGATGTCAAATGGCATCGCTGGGCTCTCAAAGGTCATACAAATAAGATGGTGTTGAAACCCGTTATGCCCGATAAGCCGGTTGTGGTAAGACCAGAAACTGATCTGAATTTTTTTCAGGGAACGGAAGGGATTTGCTATGCCCGGATACCATTTTGGATTGCTGTCATGATCGGGGAACAGATACCCGACCAGCTTGTCTATGAAGTCCCCACAAAAACTCTTTCCAACACCTGGTTTGGGCCCGATACGACTCGAGGCCGATTGTGCTATGGCATGAGCACTTCAGCAAGGCGCTCGCTTGAAGGGGTTGAGACGGCCAACCACAGAGCTATCTGTCCCGTAAAGTTAAAAAATGCTTCCGAAGATGTTTTTGAATTCCAAAGGCTTTGTATTCATACCGCCTACCTCAACATCTATGAGCATGAGAACGCGCTATGGACAAGCCGGTTGGAACTGACGTTCAGGGGAGAAGGCAGGCAGGACATGATAGCGTATAATGAAGAGTTCTTCGATGATCATCAGAAGCCTGAGCTGATATCTGAACGACGTGAACGACCGGAGAGCAAGTTTTTCAAGCGAAGCCTAGAGAGTCTGAAGTCTTTGACCAACATATTTTAACCCGCTTTTTTTCAAGAGGAACAGTGATGAATACGCAGGCAGTACAAAACCCTTTGAACTTTGAACGTTTTTTTTCGGCCGATATGCTTCCCGTGATTTTACGGGTATTATTGATCATTGCCATAGGGCTTCCCCTGCTGAAACTTGCTTCATTTATTGCTGCAAACACCATTAAAAAACGCTCTACGCCTCAAAATGCGATGTTGACCAGTAAACTTGTTTTTTACGGCGGTATTGCTCTTTTGTTAATCATGGTCTTGCAGGAACTCGGGTTCAGCCTTGGGGCGGTTCTCGGTGCTGCGGGGATCGCCGGCATTGCGTTGGGGCTGGCATCACAAACAAGCCTCTCTAATGTCATAAGCGGCATATTTCTCATCTCGGAAAAACCTTTCCAGATAGATGATATTATCAAAGTGGGCGATGACGTCGGTATTGTCCTGTCAATAGACTTTCTTTCGGTAAAGATGCGCAAATTTGACAACACACTTGTACGCATCCCAAATGAAAGCCTTATAAAAAGTCAGCTCACTAATATAACGCGTTTCCCGATACGCCGTTTCGACATTAATCTCTCGGTGGCATACCGTGAAGACCTGAAAAAAGTTATAGAAGTTTTGCGTGATATTGTAAGCCACAACAAATATGCACTGGAGGAACCGGAGCCTCTTATAGCTTTTACGGGTTTTGGAGATAGTGCGCTGGAGATTTTTGCCGGTATATGGTTCTCAAAAACGGATTTTATGCTTTTGAGAGAAACATTATTGCCTGAAATAAAAAGGCGTTTTGATGAAGAAGGCATCGAAATCCCGTTCCCGCACCGCACTCTGTACACGGGAAGCGTTACGGAACCGTTCCCCGTCAAAATGGTCGA
>JAGYMJ010000569.1 GCA_018400625.1 Planctomycetota bacterium | reverse complement strand
TTTATGATGTGCTAATTGTTTTTCTTACCTCTATCCCATATTTCTTAATCCGTTTCCAGAGAGCCTGTCTGCTGATACCGAGAATCTTAGCTGCTTCATTCTTATTCCCGTGAGCCTGCTTCAGAGCTGAAATTACACGGTTTTTGGTGGAACCACCTTCATCAAGGGGCACCCGCAAAATGCGCCGCCCTTCAGAGCAAACCACGATGTCAGGCAGATGACAGATATCGATGATTTCCCCCCCACATGTAACAAAGGCATACTCCATCGCATTGATGAGTTCTCTGATGTTTCCCGGCCAATGATAAGCCCAGAGAGCCTCCATTGCCTCTCGACTGATTACTTTTATTGGTTTACCTGTCTTGACGCGAAGCTCATTGAAAAACGTATCGACCAGCAAAGGAAGGTCCTCTTTTCGATCTCGCAGAGGCGGGATATGAATCGGAACAACGTTGAGACGATAAAAGAGGTCATCTCTGAACATTCCCATCTCTTGAAGTTCCTGAAGATTTCTATGGGTCGCAGAGATCACGCGGACATCGATTTTGATGGGAGTCTGGTCGCCCACCCTTTCGATTTCCTTTTCCTGAAGAACTCTCAGCAATTTAACCTGACTCGATAAAGGGATATCTCCGACCTCGTCGAGGAAGAGATCCCCCCCATGGGCCGCTTCAAAGCGTCCTTTTCTCATCCGGTCAGCGCCTGTAAAAGCACCCTTCACATGGCCAAAAAGCTCACTTTCAAGAAGGGATTCGTTGAGAGCCGAACAGTTGACCTTTATATAAGGCTTTTTTCTTCGTTTTCCCAGTTTATGGATCGCAGAAGCCACCTGCTCCTTTCCCGTTCCGCTTTCTCCATAGATCATTACAGGAAAATCACAATTCGCGGCGTTTTTTACGAGCTCAAAGACCCGCTGCATGGATGCGGATTTTCCCTTAATCCCGGCAAGGCCATCCTTTTTAGTGAAGATACGTTGAAGATGCTCGAGCTTTCTGTCTTTCTCGACAATCTCCGTAATGTCTGTGAGAGTCTCTACGCCCCCAAGAACTTGACCATTGCCGTCTTTCAAAAGAGTGGCATTTTTTAAAACCAAAAGAGAAGTACCGTCTTTTCGTCTTAATTTGCAACGCTCTCTGAAAAATTCTCCCCTTTTGAAAAGAAGACAATGCTTTGCCGTCGTTCCGTGAAATGATCTGAAGCAGATATCACAGGCCAGAATAGAACAGTCCTTTCCGATTAATTCCTTTTTTGAATAGCCCGTCAAAATCTCCATAGCCCGATTTAATGAAACAATCGTTCCATTTGTATCTACGACCATGAGTCCGTCCATCATGGTATCGACAACGGATTTGACGTAGCTTGATTGCTCGTTTAAATTCATCGGCTATCCGTTCAAAAAATTTTACATAAGTTAACCTTCTTGTTTACTTAAGTCAACGGTCTACAAACCAAGATACGCGATAAATCGATCTTTTCTGTAGCTTGGATTGAAGGGCTCTTAAACAGTTAGAGAACGGCTATATCGTCTATATCGTCTCTTTTCGTCATCCCGGACTTGATCCTAAATCCAGTTATTCCAGGTAGTTGCAGAAAACCTGAACGCCGTTCTTCAACGGGGTGACGACCTTTTTACACGGGCATCAAAATTAAAGGTTTACAAAAGTAAACTTTTTGCAACTCGAAGAGAATTCCATAGAATAAGAAACATTTATGAAAACCATAACATACCGAAAAAACAGTACAATTATTTCATCATTCCCAAATGGCCTGACAAACTGCTGTGGTATGAAAATTGCTTGATTCAAAAATAAAAAGTTCTTACAAATTTTTCTGGCCTCGTAAATGTCACTCAGTTGCGAAAATCAGACGCTGGATATTCGGGACTACATCAGCCCCTTATCCGTTTTAAAGGTGAAATCAGTGTTGAATAAGATGAAGCACGGCCAAATCCTGGAGGTATGGTCAAATGATTCTGAAACAAAAATCCTCTTGGAACAAATAATCAAAAATTCATCGGATGTATTGCTTGGTTTCGAGAAAATGGATGAATACGAAAAAATTTACATAAAAAGACTCATGCCGGAGGGTCCTTAAAATAGAGACATTATTTTCTATACCATGATTGTCTTAATCCGGAACAGGAAGCACTTATGTTCCGGGCGCCTGCCAGCACAAGTGAGAGCAGAAAGCAAGGAAGGGCGATATGGTTGAAAGGATCTTTAAAAAATCTACTACCAGGGTAAGAATTTTCCTTTATCTATTTATACTGCTCACCTTAGTGTGGATGGCTCTTACCTCAACTTTGCATTGGCAGGAACTTACAGCGGGCGTTCTTATCAGCTTCATCCTTTCACTGTTTTTGAGTAAAAGCTATGTTGGATTAGGTTTGCCAACACCTACTGTAAAAACGCTTTCCTTTCTTCTTATCTATATCGCCTCCCTTTTTAAGGAGATCATCAAGGCAAACATTGATGTCGCCTATAGGGTTGTTCATCCCAAGATGCCGATAAGGCCTGGCATCGTGGTAGTCAAAACGGAGTTGAAACAAGATTTGGCAAAGCTGATGTTGGCCAATTCGATCACACTGACTCCGGGTACGTTCACTCTGGATATCGCTGGGGATAAACTCCTGATTCATTGGATTAACGTAAGTACGCAAGACGAGGAGAAGGCCACCCAGGCCATCGCCTTGAAATTCGAGAAGCACCTAAAAAGGGTATTTTCATAAGGTATGAACATTGAGGGCGTCATAACAACTCCCTTGAACGTCATCCGGAATTGATCCGATATCACGAAATTACGGAAATCACTCAAACAAATAAAAATTTTTTCTATATATAAATAATTATTTCTACATATATATAAATAAAACGGGCAGGAAGAAAGTGGGAGGACGAATGATAGTAAGCATTTTCTTGTTGGTTATTGGAGCAGCCATTGTTCTGTGCTTGATTAGACTGATCAAGGGGCCCACCGCTACCGACAGGGCCGTGGCATTAGACACGGTGACGACCGTTACCACCGCCTTACTCGTCATTCTGGCATTGGTCTTCAAACGATACATTTACCTGGACGTAGCCTTGGTTTACGCGGTGTTGATGTTCATCGGGTCGGTGGCCATCGCGCGCTTTTTGGAAAAGGGGATATAGATGCACATTGCGGGAATGATTGCTATCGGAATCGGTGTGCTGTTTTTGTTCCTGGGCAGCTTCGGCATCGTAAGATTGCCTGATGTGTACAATCGATTGCAAGCCGGTACGAAGTGCACGACGTTTGGCTGCCTTTTTGCCGTGCTCGGTGTGGGGATCGTCGAGCCGGCATGGTTTTGGAAAGCGCTTTTGGTCAGTTTGTTCGTTCTTTTGACCAACCCCATCTCGAACCATGCGTTGGGCAGAGCAGCCAAAAAGTCAGGAGTCCCTTTATGGGACGGGAGTGTCGTGGACAAAAGCCGTGATTTTCCATCGTACGCCAATACGGAGAAATTGTAATCGTGGAAGAAAGCCTGGAACAGATCCTCGAGTTGAGCCTGACGCTGTTGATGCTTGGAGGAGCCGTATGCGCCTGCGTTTTTAAGGACCTGTTAAATGCAGTCATTGCTGCTGCGTTCGTCAGTTTGATGGCGGCCATATTGTTCTATTTTCTCCAGGCTCCGGATGTAGCCATGGCTGAAGCCTCCATCGGCGCCGCTTTGACCACGGCTATTTTTGTCATCGCCATCAAGAAAACAAAAAGGGTCGAAGAAGAATGAGGATTTTAATCAGCTGCGTGCTTCTCGTCATCTTGTCCTTGGGTTTGGTTTTTGCTCTGGAGCAGGCACCTTTTGGTTCCAACCAAATCGACAATGCGGACAAACCTGGTCGCTTCTATCTTAATCAGGGAATGGAAAAGACAGGGGCGGCCAATGTGGTCACTTCAGTGGTGGTGACCTATCGAGGATTCGATACGCTAGGTGAAGTGACGATTCTGTTCATCGCAGCGATTGGTTTGGGCGCCGTTTTCCACTCACGAAAAAAGGTAAAAAGGTATGAAAAGGAAAAACAGTCCGCCAGCCTCATCCTACAGACAGGATGCCGGTTTCTCTTTCCGCTGATTGTGCTTTTCGGTACCTATGTCTTCATCCATGGACACCTTTCTCCTGGAGGTGGATTTCAAGGGGGTGTGATCATCGCCTCCGCCTTTTTGCTTCTTTTTCTAGGCTGCGAAGAGAAAAAGATTCCCATGAAATCCATGAATACCGTCGAATCTTTGGCCGGGATCATTTTTGTGGGGATAGGTCTTGCGGGCCTTTATTGGGGAGAAAGCTTTTTGGAGAATTTTCTCCCTCGCGGCATGGACTACATGCTGCTCAGTGGAGGCGTGATCCCGATAATTTATATCGCAATTGGTTTCAAAGTGGGGGCTGAATTAGCGGGCATTGTCGCTGGACTCATCGAAAGGAATCCGTGAGCATGTTTCACCAAAGCACCTATTTCGTTGGCTGTGTAGGCCTGATGATCGTGGGTCTTTATACCATGTTGACGAAAAAAAACCTGATTAAGGTCATCATCGGCCTGAGCCTTTTTGAAACGGGCATCTATTTGCTGCTCGTTGTCGTGGGTTATATCCAGGGGGCCACAGCCCCAATTTTTTCCAGGACAACCGGATCCCCGGCAGAAATGGTCGATCCTACGCCTCAGGCCCTTGTTTTGACGGCCATTGTCATCGGGGTGGCGGTTCTCGCGCTCGCGCTGTCCTTGACCATCAGGCTACACGAACATTACGGAACGCTCAATCTACGTAAAATAAGGGGACTGAAATGGTAGCGGTTCTCCTCATCATTGTGCCTCTGGGTCTCGCATTCGCTATGCCCCTTTTCAATTTCGTATCGAAGCGCATCGCCGCTTACCTTCCCATCGCTGCAATGGTGTGCAACCTGATCCTCTCGATCCTGCTGCTTCCTTCGGTAATGGAAAACACCCGAATTGTGATCCTCGGAGGGCTTCCCCCACCTTTGGGCATTCATCTCGTTGCCGGTCCCCTTGGAGTAGGGCTTTCGGGGCTTATCTCATTGGTGGGCCTGGCCGTATCGATATATGCGTGGGGCTACATCAAACAAGGGGCCCAAGACAAGTACCACGCCCTCTACCTTTTGCTGCTTTCCGGAGCCACCGGAGCGGTACTGACCGGCGATCTTTTCAATCTGTTCGTATTTTACGAGATACTGTGCATTTCGTCCTATGCGCTGGTGGCCTACCTCGGAGATAGAAACGGGGTCGAATCTGCAGTGAAATACCTGATTCAAGGTTCGGTGGGCAGCGGCCTGATTTTGGTGGGTATCGCAATTTTATACGGGATGTTCGGCACGCTCAACATGGCTCAAATCGCCATCCATATTGACAATGTCGATTCGCCGGCCCTCTTTTTGGCGTTGGTTCTTCTGGTTACGGGATTTGGGGTTGAAGCAGCGATATTTCCTCTCAACGCTTGGCTGCCGGATGCGCACTCCTCCGCACCTTCTTCAATCAGTGCCATTTTATCGGGCATCGCCATCAAAGTGGGTATTTACGCAGTCGCGCGAGTTTTATTCACGATTTTCGGCGTTGCTGTCGTATTTCAGTATGTTCTGTTGCTCGGTTTAGCAACCCTGCTCATTGGAGAAATATGCGCTTTCAGCCAGGATAACATCAAGCGCATGCTCGCCTACTCGAGTGTGGGCCAGGTGGGGTTGATTGTCTTTGCTATGTGTATCGCCACCCCGGACGGGGTCGGTGCCGGCTTACTTCAACTCGTCAGCCATGCCCTTTCCAAAGCAGTGTTGTTCTTGGGTGTTGGATACCTGGTCGCCCGCAGTGGATCGATGAGCCTGTCGTCTCTAAACGGTATCGGCAAACGAATGCCCGTGGTCTGCTTTGCGTGCGTGGTGGCGGCATTTTCTCTCGTTGGATTGCCGCCGTTCGTCGGATTTGCAGGAAAATTTTTGATCGTGCGCGCGGCCCTTGCTGGGAAAAGCATCTTTTTTACCGTGCTTATAGGGATTGTGTTTCTCGCGACCGTGGTCGAAGGTGCCTACTTTTTTCGCATGGTGCAGACGTTGTATTTCAAGGATGCAAAAAGGCAGATTGAATATAAGAAGGTGCCCGCCAGTGCGTCCATTCCCATTATGGCTTTGGTGGTATTCATTGTGGCGCTGGGGGTATATCCGGATGTTTTGCTGCCGTATCTGAAATCGGCAGCCGCTGATTTGCTCAACAAAGCCGGCTACATCAAGGAGGTTCTCGGGTGACCCTCGGTTTACTGCTCATTGTTGCTTTCGGCGGCGCTCTTCTGGTTTATCTTCCTGGGAAGATTTCCTCGAAGTTGCGTGATGTATGGGCGGTGCTCGTCGCTTTGGCGGTGCTGCTTGGTACCGCTACATTCTATGGAAAATCCGTGCACGATGCGCTTTCATATCAATTCCTCGGGCTGCCTTTGGTGTTGCGTACAAACGACTTGTCATGGTTTTTCGCTATTGCGATATCCGGCGTGGGATCATTTTCAATCATTTTTTCACTGAGCTACATCAAAAATCGGGAGCGTACGGATTTCTACTATTCTTTAATGTTGCTCATCAATGCTTCCATGTTGGGCATTGTTTTTGCCGGAGATCTCCTTTCGTTCTACGTATTTTGGGAAATCATGTCCTGGGCGACATTCCTGTTGATCAGTTACAATCGGGGGAATGCATTACCTGCGGGCATGAAATATATCGTCATGTCAATGACGGGGTCCGCAGCATATCTGGTGGCGGCCCTGTCATTATACGCAAAGTACTCCACGCTCACATTTTCCGCAATTTCCACCCAAATAACGACCGCGTCTCCGGGATTCACGTCGTTCATCTTGATTCTCGGTTTTATGGTCTTTGGAATTAAAAATGCATTGGTGCCGTTTCACACATGGCTTCCGGATGCGCACTCCGAAGCCCCTTCACCGTTTTCCGCGGTGTTGTCCGGGATTCTCATCAAAATGGGAACCTATGGTTTCATTCTTTTCCTTTATGTCCTGGTGGGGTTTCATCAATTTTCCCAACTCGCGTGGAAAGCCGTCAGCCTGCAGTCGGTGCTTTGTTGGCTCGGCGCGATCACCATCGTGATTCCGACGTTTATCGCGCTGATGCAGGACGACGCCAAGCGGCTTCTGGCATGGCACTCCATCGGTCAAATCGGCTATATCATTTTGGGCATTGCTTATGGTACAAGTCTTGGCGTTGCTGGTGGGGCCTTCCATGTGCTCAACCATGCGACATTTAAGGCTTTGCTTTTCCTGTGTGTAGGCGCAGTCGAGTATCGTACCGGTGGCGTTAGAGATTTAAACTCTCTCGGTGGTCTCATGCGCAGGATGCCGATCACCTTTATTGGTGCCTTGATCGGCGCATTTGGAATTATCGGGATGCCATTGACCAATGGGTTTGTTTCCAAATGGTTGATCTACAAAACGCTGATACTCAACCAGGATCCATTTTTGGCCTTTGCCGCCTTGCTCGGGACCTGGGGAACACTGCTGTCTTTCTACAAATTCCTCCACAACATCTTTTTGGGCCAGCTTCCAGAGAAGTACAAAGACCTGAAAAAGGCCCCAACCAGTATGCAGATACCGATTTTGCTGTATTCAGGGATCATCGTTCTTTTTGGAGTGCTTCCGGGTATCCCATTGAAGATCATCGCCGGCTTCGTGACATCCTTCGGTCTGACACCGCTGAATGTCAATCTCTGGGGAATTGTTTCTGAAACCGGGACCTTGAACACCATCAACCTGAGTATGGCCGTTGTGTCAGCGTTTTTTGCGGCCTGGGTCGTGTTCGCTTTTTCACGAAGGTCGGTGCCGACCACCGCCCAGGATACCTATGCCGCCGGTGCTTCGATTCCGCGGGACAAATACCAATATAGTGTGGAATTCTACAACCCGCTTTATCGCATGATGGGACGTTATCTCAGAGACGTTGTCGACGAGTTCTATGGATGGCTGGCGCGGGTGACACAAATGACCGGTGAGATTGTCCGAAGGCTCTACACCGGAGATGCCAGGGACTATGTACTTTACATCGTTCTTATCGTCGCAGCATCGATTGGTCTAAAAATATGGTGGCCCACATGAGATGGTTCATTGCACAAATTATTCTATCTCCTTTATTCGCTTTAGCCGCGGGGATATTCTTCATGGGCCTGTTTCGCGTCATCGTGGCCCGCATTCAATGGCGTTATGGCCCACCCATGGCTCAACCCCTTATCGATTTGACAAGATTGTTTTCGCAGAAAACCGTTTCCCATGGAGCCATTTTTGATTTCGGGATTCTTCTCTCGTTGGCCGGCTCTTTGGTGGTCGTTCTTTTTCTGCCAATGGGCAATATGTGTCCCATGTCCGGTTCGGGTGGGTTGCTCGTCGTGCTCTATTTAATGCTGTTCATGCCGCTTGGCGGTGCTTTGAGCGGAGGCGGCGGCGCAAACCCTAACATAAGCATCGGCATCTCCCGTAAGTTTATTTTGAGTCTGGGTTACGAAGTCCCCTTTTTGTTGGTCATTCTGGCCGTGATGACAC
>JAGYMJ010000568.1 GCA_018400625.1 Planctomycetota bacterium | reverse complement strand
AACAGGCGCAGCATGCCGCGGCCCCCGGATCGGTTTATGCCGGGCGGATTGATCTGGTAGCGCGATTCATCGAACCGCTCAATGAGGTCAAGGCGAAACTGGCCCGTGGCCGGCAGGACATGCCTCCTGTCGAGGCAACGGCGTTTGAGGAGGTTGACCTGGTGCTGGACGGCAAGCTGGACGATGAGGTATGGTTGGATACCCCCGCGATGGCGATGCGAGAGATCCTCAGCGAGGAACCACCGGCTTACTCGACGATCGTCAAGGTTTTCTGGGATGACCAGGCCGAAACGCTCTACTTCGGCTTTCGGTGCGAGGAACCCGAGCCGCACGACCTTGACATCGGCACGCGCAAAGACGACGGCCCGGCCATTTGGGACGGCGACTACGTGGATTTGCTGCTGGAGACCTATTCCCATGCGTACTATCAGATTGCGATGAATCCGGCGGGGGTGATGACCGACCTTGATCGCAAGGACGGGAAGCGAGAGCTGCGGTGGTCTTCCGGGGCCGAAGCGGCGGCCCATGTCGGGGATGACTACTGGAGCGTGGAGCTTCGGGTTCCGATCACCAGTGACAAGCAGGCGGGACTGACGCCGATGGAAGGTATTTCCGGCAGCAAGCCGACTCGGGAGCGGCCGTGGCACATCAATGCCGCCCGGGTACGGCGAAGCACGGGCGCGGACGAACGGGAAGCATCGGTGTTGTCGTCAACCGGGAAGAACCGCAGGGAGTTCCATGATGTTATGAAGTTTGGGCGGTTTTATGTGGAGACGGACGGCGAGTAACCTCTCCATTCCTACGTTGCATGGGGCAGTGGGCTTCCGGTAGCTTCCCTCTCCGGGGTCAAGAAAAGCATCCCGGATATTGCCGATCTGCTCTGTGGAACCGGACCGACGGTTCATGCCGGAGGAGCGGGCCGTGCGGATGAACGGCGGAGTTTAGGGCGTTGGCGCCACGTAGTGCTTAATCAGCATCCCCACCGGCACTGGGCACGGTGGTGATCAAGTGAGACGTGGTTCACTGAGTATTTACCTGAATACTTACGAAAAAACAATGTTCAACAGAATGTGACTGGATCAGGAAATGCAAAATCTAAAATTGAAACTTCAAGAGATTTTCGGTGAAAAAGGGGCCGGGGTAAAGTGCGCACGTGCGCCGGGCCGTGTAAATCTTATTGGTGAACATACCGACTACAACGGTGGATTTGTTCTGCCGATGGCCGTAGACAGAGAAGTGTGTCTCATGTTCCGGCCGGTCAATAACGGTAAGATTCGCCTCTGGAGTGAAGATTATTCCGTTATGGACGAGTTTGCTATCGATAATGTGCGCCCGGTTAAAGAGAATAAATGGGCCAATTATGTTAGAGGGGTGGCGTGGTCTTTGCAGAAAAACGGGATGCCGGTGCGTCCGCTTGAAGGCGTTCTTCAGGGTAATGTGCCGATAGGGGCCGGTTTGAGTTCTTCGGCCGCTTTAGAAGTCTCCGCCGCATTGGCATTATGCCCTGAAGAAGCCGTTAAAAACATTGACGGCAAAAAACTTGCTCAGGTCTGCCGGCAAGCCGAAAATGATTTTGTTGGCGTCAATTGTGGAATAATGGATCAGTTTGTCAGTGTGAACGCCCAAAAAAACAACGCGGTGCTTATCGATTGCCGCTCCCTGGAATATGAACTTCTGCCGCTCGATAATGACGACTTGACGATAGTCGTTGCGAATACAATGGTCGAGCACGAACTTGGCGCCTCGGCCTACAATAAAAGGCGTTCGACATGCGAAAGTGCAGCAAAAAAAATCAACGACAAATTTGGCGGCGTTGGCGAATTGAGGGATGTTGATGCTCAGATGCTCCCCGAGTTGGATGATATACTTACTCCGTTGGAATATTGGCGGACAATACACGTCGTACAGGAAAATCGAAGAGTTAAGCAGGCCGTGAAGGCGCTCAAGGGCCGAAAATACAGGCGTTTTGGCCTTTTAATGATAGATTCGCATAAATCATTGCGCGATTATTATGAGGTGTCCTGTCCGGAACTCGATGCAATGGTCGATTTGGCACTGGCGTGCGAAGGCGTCTATGGTGCAAGGATGACCGGCGCCGGTTTCGGGGGTTGTACGGTTAACCTTGTCGATAGCCAAAAATGTGATGAAGTCATTGAAAAACTTTATGCGCGTTATGAAAGAGATACGGGCATTAAGCCGGATATATTCAAGTTTAAGGCAGAAAAAGGCGCTGAAGTTTTTGAATTTTAAAACAAATTAAATAGTTTATTGAGGAATTGAAATGGCAAATCTAAACCTGGTCGAGAGTTTAGTTAAAGAAAGAAATGCATGGCCTGAAGATGATGTCTCGGTTGTTTTGCTTGTGCTTGACGGTGTAGGTGATGTCAGACATCCCGATTTCGGAATGCAGACGCCGTTGGAAAAAGCTCATACGCCGAATCTTGATTCTTTGGCTCAAAAAAGCGCTTTAGGGCGAATACTGCCCGTTGATTACGGCATAACCCCCGGCAGCGGACCGGCCCATCTCGGGCTTTTCGGTTATGACCCGCGTGAAGTGGATATCGGACGAGGTGTTCTGGAAGCGCTGGGGTTGGACATGGACCTGGAATTTGATGACCTCGCGGCAAGATGTAACTTCTGCACCATGGAAGATGGTGTGATAACCGACAGGCGTGCGGGCCGGCCGGCAACCGAGGAAAATGTGAAACTTTGTTCCCGGCTTCAGGTCGAAATCAGCAAGATCGAAGACGTGGAAGTTATTATTCAACCCGGAATGGGGCATCGTTTCGCCGTTATTTTTCGGGGGCCAGGTCTTAAAGAAGGCGTTTGTGATACCGACCCGCATGAGAATGGTGAACCGCTGCATACGCCGGAACCATCGCGCCCCGAGGCCGAAAAAGCTGCAAGAATCATCAACAAGTTCCAAAAACTCGCACTTGACGTCCTTGAAGGATGCGAGCCCATGAACGCCATTCTTGTCCGTGGTGTCGCCGAACGGCCTGATATAGCTTCCATGGAGGATCGCTTTAAGCTGAAAGCAGGTGCTATAGCAACCTATCCCATGTACAGGGGGCTTTCAAAACTGGTGGGTATGAATATCATCGACACGGGCACGAGCGTTGAAGATGAATTCCGGAGCTACAAGGAAACGCGGAGTGATTTCGATTATCACTTCATCCATGTCAAAGGTACCGATGAAGCCGGTGAAGACGGCAATTTTGATCATAAGGTTGAAGTCATCGAAGAGGTTGACTCGGGAATTCCTATGATCCTGGAACAGAATCCTGATTCACTGGCGATTACAGGCGACCATTCGACCCCCTGCCCGATGAAACTTCACAGCTGGCATCCGGTCCCTTTGCTGCTGCACTCAAACAAATGCGATATAGCCGGGGCCGAAAGGTTTACTGAGAATGAGTGCACCACTAAGGGAACGCTTGGAATATTTCATTCGATGCATATGATCTCACTTTTGCTCGCCAATGCTTCACTGCTTGACAAATATGGGGCATGAATCGACGGTGCTCGAACAAGCAAGGGCATTGAAGAGCTCACAATACTTTTTGAAGGATCCGGAAGCTTCGAGGGTAGCCTGATAATTGTAGAGCAAGGAAGTCTGATATGTGAACAGTTTTTTAATCATTAAGCACATGTGTATACTATCTCTTTTATTGGGTAAAACATTTTAAAGGTTATTATTTAATGGATTACAAAACTCAAAAATTTAAGATACCACACGAGTCGTCAGATTATAACAAATGTTCCCGTTTTGTGGTGAATTCTATAGAAGAAATAATTAAAGATGCGATAGGAAACGATGCCAACAAGATTGTTATTAATACTAATCTTAAACTCGGTTTACCGATGGAGAATATCAACAAAATTGCGGGGCCTTTTGTTGAAGCATGGGCTGCCCAAACCTTTTATGAAATAAAAGAAGACAACAACAACAAATATAAATTGATAAATGTAGAAGCTGTGCAGCGCCTACATATGGCGGATGTTATCTTGCAATTCAAAAAAGAACGAAAATTAGAAAGCGGCATAACTGCCGAAGTAGATGTGAAAGCAACTTCGGAAGATATCGCCACCAGCGGGAAATCACCTAATATTACTTCATATTCCCGTATAAGAAGTGCTTACATAGACGAACCAGATTATTTGTTTATAATACTTTCTTTAAAACATAAAGTTTATTCTACTCGCAATGAAAAAACGGGATTAATGGATGGAATTATGGAAGTAGTAGGTTATAATGCTTATGACCTAAAATATTTATCTTCTTCAGATTTCAATTATAATCCTGCTCTTGGCTCGGGCCAAATCCAAATTCGTGATATCCATTATGTTGAAATACAAGAAAGAACAACATGGGAATTCTGTCAATTACTTGACAAAAAGTATTTAAATTCCGGCCGAAATTCTCCTGAAAGTTGGAAAGAACTGGCCTTAGCACAAGGATGGATAAAACCTGATGAGTAAACAAAACATTATATTGGGCGATGCCATAGAACAGATGAGTGAAATGGAATCCGATTCTTACAATTTAATTATTGCAGACCCTCCATATAATCTCGGGAAAGCCTATGGCAATAATAACGATTCACTTAATTTCAATGAATATCTGGAATTTTCTCAAAAATGGCTTTCACAAGCATATAGGGTGTTAAAATCTTCTGGTACGATCTACGTTTTTATGGGATTTCGTTTCATTTCATATGTCTATAAAATCCTTAGTGAAAATTTAGATATGCATTTTAACAGTTGGATTGTATGGCACTACACACAAGGAATTGGGCGAACGAAAGGTTTTTCACCACGCCACGATGACATCCTAATGTTTACAAAATCTACAGATTTCACATTTAATTTAGATGATGTGCGTGTACCTCAAAAATATTATCGTAACCGTAATAATATGAGAGGGGCTAATCCAGGTGACGTTTGGCAGTTTTCTCATGTCCATTATTGTAACGGAAATCGCCAAGCTCACCCAACTCAAAAACCTGAAGGCTTAATGGAACGGATGATACTTGCTTCAAGTGGTAGTGGCGATAAAATATTAGACCCTTTCTTGGGATCAGGGACAACTTTGAGAGTATGCCAGCAACTTGACCGATATGGCACAGGAATTGAAGTAAATCCGTCTTATGTTGAAGTAGCAAAACGTAGACTTCAACAACCTTTTACTGGATTTGATAGTGTTGACCCCAGAATGAAACGTATTCCTAAAGATCTTCGAGATAAAATCATAAGGGATAATTATCTACATAATCACAAGAAGTGGTTTTTGTCTAATCATGAAAACGAAATAGAAGAATTTAAAGAAAAAGTAACCTCGTTATACAATGAGAATGAAAAAAGTTATAACCAACAGAAGCTCTTTGAAGAGGAAGAAGAATATTACTTTTGAACAATTTTTAAAATCAAGAAAATGCCTATAGAAACCATACGCTGGGTAGGAGATGAGAATGGATATGCTGAGCTTATCGATCAAACGCTTCTGCCGATACGGAAAGAATATATTAAATGTTCCGATGTGAGGCAAATGTGGAGCGCTATTCGGGTACTGAGCATCCGCGGAGCGCCCGCGCTTGGCGTGGCTGCGGCAATGGGTCTGGTTCTCGGGCTGAAAGAGAGCCAAGCGTCGGATACGGGGAATCTCATAAAAGACCTTAAGAAGCAGAAAGAATATCTTGAAACCAGCCGCCCCACTGCCGTTAACCTCTTCTGGGCCCTTGAACGTCTGGAAGCTGTGGCGTTTGAAAACCGCACACTACCGCCTGTCGAGCTGAAGCGTAAGCTGCTGCAGGAAGCGTTGCAGATCCAGGAGGAGGACCGTCGTATTTGCAGGGCGATAGGCAGGAATGGGGCCGAACTGCTCAATGACGGGGATGGCGTGCTGACACACTGCAATGCCGGCGCTCTGGCTACGGCGGATTATGGCACGGCCCTTGCCGTCATCTATGCAGCCCATCAGGCGGGGATGAATGTGTCGGTTTTTGCCGATGAGACAAGGCCGCTGCTCCAGGGCGCCCGACTCACAACCTGGGAGTTGAAAGAGGCCGATATCCCCGTGACCCTGATTTGCGACAGCATGGCCGCGCAGGTGATGAGAGAGGGCAAAGTCGATGCCGTAATCGTCGGTGCCGATCGGATAGCCGCCAACGGTGATACCGCCAATAAGATAGGTACCTATGCGCTGAGCATTATCGCGAAAGAGCACGGTGTGCCTTTCTATGTGGCGGCCCCCATATCAACGATAGACATGAAATTGCTCCATGGAGATGATATCCCGATAGAACAGCGCGATCCGGAAGAGATAACCCAATGGGGCGAGAGACGTATTGCGCCGGCGGGCATCGAAGTTTATAACCCCGCATTTGATGTTACACCGGCCGCAAACATCGATGCGATCATAACGGAACGCGGGGTGATAAAACGGCCGACCGCAAATAAAATAGAAACCCATATCGAATAAGGCTAAAGTGAAATTGCAATGCCCCCCTGTTTGTGCTCTTTTGGTTTTTTTTACAGTGAACATTTGAGCTTCATTTTCGTCCCAGGATATACATTTTATTTCATTTAGGCGCTTAGATTTCACACATCGACACAACGATTGATCTTGTGATCTTGTGGTGTCACCATAGCAAGTCCTTGCAGTTAATGTCCTTAATCTTGTGGTGTCACCATAGCAAGTCCTTGCAGTTAATGTCCTTATGGCCATTTCAGCCTCTAGTAAGGGGCTTACAGGCGTTTTTGGGGGGGGGAAAACAGCCTGTAAGAAGAAAAGCGGTGGGCTCCCGCTACCA
>JAGYMJ010000567.1 GCA_018400625.1 Planctomycetota bacterium | reverse complement strand
CTGTTTACATCGGGTGCGAACTCCCACCTCATCACTTTTTTTCTTGTGCTGTTGAATGATCGGCTGGATGGCCTGGTTTATCACTCTTTGTTGGGTCGGTCTGATCCAGATATTCCTGGAGATTCGGGCGACCATCCCCGTCCGGGTCGGCATTTGGATCGGCAACCGTGCAAGTCGTGTAATCCATAAACTTTCCGAACCAATACATTTCGAACCAATTGGGCAGACCGTCATCGTCGTCATCAGCATATTCCCCGCGCAACACCGGCGGTGTATCTCCGAAATCCTCTTTCCAATTTTTCATAAATTCGCTGGAAAAACATGTCAGTCCGTTCTGCTCGCGGTAAGGAAGAGCCGTGATGGGTTCAGGACTTTCCACCCGCATCTCAACGCGCGGAGATCCGGACTTACTACTGCGAGTCAACTCCGCCACCACTGGCCCCGGCGTCAGTGGAAACTGCTTCCAACTCATACCAGCGGGAGCCTCCCATTCCGCGTTACGTCCCGGCAGACTCATCCGGGCCGGTCGGGTGAGGATGGTCAAGACTTCCAGCACACCGCCACCATCAGGCTGCTTGGATTTGAATGGATAGATTTTCGCGCCCTTCGGATATTTGCGATAGAGCAGATAGACTTTATCGTGATCAGGAACAGGTTCCTTGCCGGTTTTCCACCACTGCACGAAATAAGCGTTGAGGTCAAGAATGGTATAGCGCGTTTCATATGCGGGCGACAGACAGGTATTCTCCGTGTAATCGTTCCACGTGATAAACTGGATCAGCGTCGAACCATTTTGACGGGCGTGCTTCCAGCGGTCACGGAGAATATCCCCACCTTGGGACACCCGGTTGCCACCCCAGCCAATATTCTCGTACTGAAAATACATGGGCTCTGACCACTCTGCACCGGCGGCTTTGACGGCGGCGGCCCTTTTGTCATGCAAAGGCCCCCCCCCTAGAAACTCACCAACCGCTCCGAAATGCTCCGCCATAAAGCCGGCGGCACGAACCAGATCATCATCCGTCCTTTGATTTCGGGGCATCTTGTGGAAGAAAGCACTCATACAATAATGCATATAAAGCGGAGTACCAGCCTGCTTCTCAATTTCGGTCACCCCATCGGCCAATATTTGCCAACCTTCCGGTTCCAGGCGCAGTTCGGGGCGGTAATATAGCGTTTCGTTGTCCATGTCCGCAAACTCGGGTTGTTGCTTGAGAATGTTCGCACCATATCGAAAACCGACAAAAACAGAGAGATATCCAAATATCAAGGGTTTGCCGTCACGACGGGCCAGCTTCGGATTGTCACGATGCTTGTCCAAAACATATTTGACGGCAGAGATAAGACCGTGGTTGCCTTGAATACCGGCATCGAGACAGATGGTGACTTCAAAAGGATAATCCTTTTCACGGGCGACCTTGAGCAGTGCATCAAACATATTAATCGCATTCTGCCCCCCTGCCCAGGCATCCACCGCAAACCCATCAATTCCGCCTCGTAGAGCCCTGCGAATCTCAAGATCCGCACACTTCTCAAGAGGCATATTCATTCCATCCGGAACCAGCGGCCAGTTGCGCCAGCGATCCCCGATGGCATCAAACTGTCCTTTTCCATCATGACGAATCTTTGATGCATCATTGGCCCGATGATAGGCAGACGCGCCACCTCCCGCCGGATAGCATCCCATGTAATGAGCAAAAATTTTATTAGGTAGCTGTGCCACCTGAGCTCCGTTTGTGCCCGCCTGCATCGTTGTCATTCCGGCAAGCAGTAATGTGTTTAAGATGATTCGTTTGATTGTTCTCATGTGCTGATACTCCCTAATTTTGATTCGTAATACGGACTTGTTCTTTGACTCTTTAGGTCATCCTGTTTAATAATATTCTTCATGCAATAATATCTTAAACATATGTTGATGTCAAACATAAATTGCTCTAATACGAAAGCCCTTGTTTTTCTGGTTGGCGATTTTTTTGCGGCTCAGTTTTGGAAAGCCATTTCTTCAAAAACAACACCCTTCA
>JAGYMJ010000566.1 GCA_018400625.1 Planctomycetota bacterium | reverse complement strand
GACGCTTGAAAGCGTCCACTACGAGCCGGGTTTTCGGCCAGGGCCCTAGTTTGAGATGAACGATAGATGACAGTGCAAGCGCCGCAGGGGCCGGGCTGGGCGGAGAAACGGCTGCGGTGTAAGAAATCGACACGTAGCTCTGAATCATTATTCCACCGGCACAGGGCACGGTGGTGATGGCGCAACGGGATTCACAGAATATTTACGTTTCAGCGGGTCACGTGTCAGCCCCCCCACCGTGGTCTGTGTTGGTGGGGTAGAAAACTACGTATTTGACTGAATGCCCACTATATGGGTTGTTAAGAGAAATGAACAAAAAAAACGGTACACAACTGGAAAACGCTTACGTGGCGGCTCACCAGATAAAATCGCCCGTAGCATCATTACACACGATTCTGCAGACGATGCTGGGAGGGTTCGCCGGCGAATTAAGCCAACAGCAAAAGCACCTGCTTCAGGGGGCGGACAAAAAATGCTATGAGGCGCTGGATACCATCCAAGGTTTACTTTCACTCAAACGAGTCCAGGAACAGAGCACAACGGGCGAGGAGATAACTGATCTTGCTGCGGTTCTGCATTCATTGCATTCGAAATTTGCTGATTCCGCCGCTGAAAAAGGGATTGAGTTCCGTTTTGAGCAAAAAGCTGAACATGCCTATACCGCTCTTGAAGAAAATTTACTGAGAGAAGCATTCAGCGCATTGCTGCATAACGCCATAAAATATACTCCCGAGTCGGGACGTATAGCTTTGCATTTATGGGTCTCCGAGCAAAAGGATGAAGTTTTGGTCAAGATCGCTGATTCCGGCATTGGTGTACCGCCGGAAGAACATCAAAAGCTGTTCACCCCTTTTTTTCGTGCAAGCAATGCCAAAAAACAAGAGCCCGAGGGTACCGGACTCGGTCTGGCTTTTGTCAAAGCCGTTATTGAAGGGGGGGGCGGCAGCATCTCCGCCGGCGAATCCGAACTGGGCGGAACCGAATTTTCCCTATCGCTCCCAAAGAAAGCCGCACCGGAAAAAACAGAAAAGGACGACACGCAGGAACCATCAATGCGGGTGGTAGTTATCGGAGGGGTTGCCGCAGGACCAAAGATTGCAGCAAAAATAAAGCGTCTTGATCCCAACGCCGATGTGACGATTGTCGAGAAGGGGCGGATTCTCTCCTATGCCGGATGCGGTCTGCCTTTTTACATTTCCGGTGTAGTGGATGATCAGAAGGAACTCATATCCACACCGGAAGGTGTTTTGAAAGGACTTGATTATTTTCAACGTGTTAAAAACGTCAATGTCCTCAATCAGACAGAAGCGGTGGAAATTGATCGAGCAAACAAAAAAGTAAGAGTTAAAAAACTGATAAGTGGCGAAGAACAATGGCTGCCTTACGATAAATTAGCTCTGGCAACGGGCGCGATACCCAAAATGCTTGACGTGCCCGGCGCAACGCTTCAAAACATTTTCACGCTTCATGGTTTCGAACATGCAGAAGGTCTGAAGGAACATATGGCGGAGAAACGGGCTAAGGATGTCGTTATTGTCGGGGGCGGGCTGATAGGAGTGGAGATGACGGAATCTTTGGTGTCTGCCGGGGCAAGGGTTACGCTGATAGAGATGGAGTCTCACATTTTGCCCAACCTCCTGGACCCCGACATGTCTAATCTTGTTCAGCGTCATTTCGAAACCCAGGGCGTGAGGGTCTTGACCGGCACCCGGGTAACGGGGTTCACGGGTAACGGCAAGGTCGAAACGGTAAAAACCGGAGGGCGTGAATTACCTGCCGATATGGTCATTATCGGAACGGGGGTCAGGGCGAACACGGGATTGGCAAAAGCTGCCGGTCTGGAGATCGGCGCGAGCGGTGGATTGAAAACAGATTCCCACATGTGCACCTCCGATCCGGACATCTACGCGGCCGGCGATTGTGTCGAGACACGTTTTTTGATAACAGATAAGCCGACATACCTGCCGCTTGGTTCAACAGCCAATAAGCAGGGGCGCATAGCAGCAGAAAATATCTGTGGCGGTCAAAGCCATTTTCCCGGCATAGTCCGGACAAGCATATGCAAAGTTTTTGACTATACGGTGGCCAATGCCGGCCTGACAGAACAGCGCGCGAGCGAAGAAGGATATGAAACGATTTTTTCTATAACCCCGGGGCTGGATCGTTCACACTTTATGCCGGGAGCTAACATGTTAATTATTAAGCTTTTAGCTGAAGCCAAGACAGGTCGCATTCTCGGCATACAGGCCGTTGGGCCCGGTGAAATTGCTAAAAGAGTGGACGTTGCTGTTGTTGCGCTTACAGCAAAGATGAGCGCGGATCAGGTATCTTCACTTGACCTTTGCTATGCACCTTCCTATTCCGAGGCATTAGATAATTTACATGTCGCTGCCAATGTGCTAAAGAATAAAATCGACGGATATATGGAAGGCATACATCCCGTCGAGGTGAGAAAAAAGCTGGATGAAGGCAAAGATATCTTACTCCTTGATGTCCGAACGTACAGCGAGTTTAATGAGGCTCGAATTGAAGAAAGCCTCCATATTCCCATAAACGCGCTGAGGGGAAGAATCAGCGAGCTGCCTGCCGGCAAAGAGATCATCGTACTTTCAAGAGTATCACTGAGTGCTTATGAAGCATCGATCATACTTAAAGCGAACGGGTTTAAAGATGTCAAGGTAATGGATGGGGGAATTACGATGTGGCCGACTTCCCGGATATCAAAATAGCATTAAACAGAGGCGAAGAATTGATGGATTCGGAGCAATACGAAGAAGCTCTAACAGCTTTTGAAGAGGCTCTTTCACTCAACCCTCAAAGCACTGAAGCATGGAATAACAAGGGGGTGGTGTTATGGAATCTTCGACGCAATGAAGAAGCACTGGCGGCCTATAATAAAGCACTTGAACTCAACCCCGGGGAAGCTCCGGCCTGGTACAACAAAAGCACCGTATTAAGGGAACTCGGACGTTACCACGAAGCCAAAAAAGCATTGGACAGGCATGACAAACTGATTTTTGGGGAATAACCCCCCTATTGAGCCTGTTGCATAATGGCAAGATGACTCTATACGTTGAGGTAGATATGT
>JAGYMJ010000565.1 GCA_018400625.1 Planctomycetota bacterium | reverse complement strand
CACAGGGCACGGTGGTGATCAAGTGAGACGGGGTTCACTGAATATTTACGTCAAGAATAACTTTACAGTTTCAAAAGAATCCTTGTGAAAAGGATATGAAAACACAATGAACGATGAAGTGGAGATTGATTATGCAACGCCAACCGAACATTCTTTTTATAACGACCGACCAGCAGCGCGGCGACTGCCTGAGTTGCGACGGACATCCGGTTTTGCAGACCCCTTATCTGGACGAACTGGCGTCTCTGGGCTGCAGGTTTGAACATGCTTATACCGCGGTACCGTCTTGTGTGCCGGCAAGGACGGCGATCATGACGGGGATGGATCAGTGGAATCATGGCCTGCTCTCCATGCCTAAAGTCGATTATATGGTGCATCCCACCACCCTCCCACGTGAACTCTCCCGTGAAGGGTATCAAACCTTAGCCGTTGGCAAGATGCATTTCCATCCGCAGAGAGCGCATAAAGGTTTTGATTACATGGTTCTGGATGAGAGTTCCCGGGCCGATAAAAAATACAATTTCGTGAGCGACTATCATCAATGGTTCGCAAAGAACAAAGAGGCCGGGTATGGATACCGCGATCACAGCCTTGGATGGAACAGTTGGATGGCCCGGCCGACCCATCTGCCCGAACACCTTCATCCCACTTACTGGACGGCGGAAGAGTCCATCCGTTTGCTGCGGAACCGGGACCCTGTAAGGCCCTTCTTTTTATGGATGTCGTTTGCGCGCCCTCACTCCCCTTACGACGCACCCGAAGTGTATTTCAACCGCTACCTTGACGACCCCGATATACCAAAGGCCGTCGTGGGCGACTGGTCCGCCCGTTTTGACGTCCCCGCCCAAGCAACGGATGCGATGTATGGACGCCGCCCGGAAAAGGATATAATGCGCGCAAGAGCCGGTTATTATGGCAACATCAATTTCATTGACGACCAGATTGGGCGGGTACTTTACGAACTGGGAAAAATGGAGCCCGATGCACGCCGCAACACCCTCGTTGTGTTCACCTCCGATCACGGCGACATGCTGGGCGATCACTGCAAATGGAGAAAAACCTGTGCCTATGAGGGGGCGGCACGTATCCCCTTCCTGATTGCTTACCCCGAGGATTGGGACCTGCCACGAGGTGAAGTTTACGGACAGCCGGTCGAACTGCGTGACGTAATGCCCACGCTGCTGGACGCGGCAGGTGCGACCATACCGCCTTCGGTAGATGGCGGCAGTTTACTGGACATTAGCCGTGACAAAGCGGAGAATTGGCGGGAGTTTCTCCAGGGAGAACACAACCGCAATGACGAGTTCGGCATGCAGTATGTTACCGATGGGAAGGAGAAATTCATATGGTTCCACCGCAGCGGTGAGGAACAGTTTTTCGATCTCGTCAATGATCCCATGGAATGCCGGAATCTGGCCGGTGATCCCGCATATGAACAGCGCATAGCGCTTTGGCGCCGGCGACTGGCCGAAATCAATGAGAATCGGGGCGATCCGCGGGGCAAAGACGGCCATTTAGTACCTCATGAAGACGACAGCCAATTTTCACGTTCGCCGAACTGCCGAAAATGGGAGAAACGGGGCGAGGAGAAACGGCGACGGCTGGGCACTTTACCACCGCAATAGAACCATTGTAAGTCCTCAGTTAACTCCGTAACATCACCACCGTGCCCTGTGCCGGTGGTCCGGCAACTGATTTACATTTAGAAAAAATTTTCAGGAGCAATAATGGCTATACATAACATGGAAGTGGAAAAATGGAAGATGGCTGTAGAGAAGAATCCGGACGATTTAGAAGCGATGTTTCAGCTTGGTATTGCTTATAGCGAAAGTGGTGATACCGAAGACGCCATAAGTGTTTTTAATAAGATATTAAAGGTGATCCCGGAGTCACCGGAGATTTGGTCTATGCTCGGGATCTCGCATCTTATCAACGGCAATCCAGAAAAGTCAGCAGAAGCGCATCTGAAATCGCTGGAATTGGATCCCGGTCTGGAAAAGCCATGGTTTTTTCTCGGCATTGTCTATGATGAGCTGGGCCAGCATGAGAAAGCTAAGGACGCGTTTGAAAAATTTGTTGAGCTGCAGCCCGATAATGTTGATGGGTGGAACAACCTCGGATTTGTGTATGCCAATATGGAGAAGATGGAAGAGGCAGAGAAAGCCTTCTCGAAAGCCGTGGAAATCGACGAGAAATCTTTTGAAGCCTGGAGTAATCTGGCCTTAACATACGAAGAAACCAATCAGAATGAGAAGGCATTACAGGCCTATCAAAAGGCAGTGGAGTTAGAGCCTCAGAATACTGATATCTGGTATAGTCTGGGGTTTTTATGCGCTAAACTCGACAGACATGAGGAGGCAAAAGAAGCTTTCCAGAGAGTTTTGGAAGCCGAGCCTGAGAACACTGAAGTGTTAAGCGGCCTCGCCGCTTCATGTGTTGAATCAGGCCACCCGGAAGACGCAGTAAGTATTTTGGAAGAAGGCCTGTCGAAGAATCCGGAGGATGATAATTTATGGTACGGTCTTGGGATTGCACATCAGAGCACGGGACAATCCCCAAAAGCGGTGGAAGCCTATCAAAAAGCCTTGGAAATAAACCCCGAATTCCCGGAGGCTTTAACTAACCTGGCAGGCTTGTACATGAGAAAAGGACAGGGTGAAAGGGCTATGGACAGCTTGGAAAAAGCTCTGGAAATAAACCCTGAGTTACCCCATGTGTGGTTTAACATCGGCATGTTACATGCGACCTATGGAAGGGATGCTGAAGTCTTAGAAGTTTATGAAAGGCTGAAAGAGCTTGATGAAGAGTTTGCAAATCATTTTGCGGAAAACATCCGTCAGCGATAAAAAGTGTTTTCGCCGGTTTCTTTTTGCCGCTTTCTGCAAGCGCATGTGGAAAAAACGTAAGTCCTCAGTGAACCCCGTTCCGGACGGCTGACAGTTCAGATACACAGGATGAACAATCCCGGGACGGATCGTGCAGTGCAGCCTTTATTAAGGCTGCTCAATGAAGAGTCGATAAAAAAACACTTTATGATATCAGCGGCTTTATTGCTTCATTCTTATAAATTTTCGGGCCGACTCTGCGGCATCATCAAGATAGTTTGGATGCTGACTGATGTCATCCGGGGCATCGAGTCCGGGGAAGAATTTTGCTTCTCGGCATTTAACATTCAAAGTGGACATCCACACCCGAATGATCAGGGATGAATTATCAAAAAAATGCTCCTTGTCCATAGCCCCCACACAGAGGAACATCCCCTTCTTTCGGGGTTGAGGTGTTTTCCCTAATCTGTAGGTCCTGACCCAGAAGCATTGAAACCGATCGATCATCACCTTGAGATGGCCGGGAATGGAAGTAAAGTATATGGGAGCCGCCACGATCACATTTTGGGAATTCAGGCATTTCTCGTAGACCTGCTGCATCTGATCGTTAATAACGCACTTTCCGGTTTCCCAGCATCCGTGACAGCTCCGGCATGATGAGATATCGAGTTGACTTGCGACAACAGTATCCAGAGTCAATCTTTCTTCGCTCTCTTCTTGAAGCGTATCGATAGTTTTTTCAAGTATTGAGTCGCTATTACCATTTCGACGGGCGCTGCCTTTTATCTGGAGTATATCCGCCACATTTATTCTCCTATAAATTACTGGTAAAGAGTCGGATCGGGCACATTCGCATCTATAAACCCCTGCATTCTGAACCTGCACGAATCACATTGACCACAGGCACGCCCCTGCTCATCGGGATCGTAGCAGCTCAGCGTCAGGGAATAGTCAACCCCCAGTGACACACCTTTCAGGATTGTTTGGGCTTTATTGAAATTTTGCAAAGGGGCTTTTATGCAGATTTTATCGCCTTCAACAGCACGCTTGGTCGCCACGGCGGCCATATTCTCAAAGGCCCGGATGAATTCAGGACGGCAGTCCGGATAGCCGCTGTAATCGACGGAACTCACCCCTATATAAATACTGTCGGCTTGTGCGGTTTCAGCAATAGCCAGCGCAAAAGATAAAAATATCACATTCCGGGCCGGGACATAAGTGACGGGGATCGAATTTTCCTCTTTCCTGTTATTGCCCCCTTTGGGAACCCCTATGGAATCATCGGTAAGTGCGGATACGACATTTTCGCCCAGCGGCAGATCAATGATGATATGTTCTTCAGCACCTAAGAATTCAGCGACTTTCTTCGCAGCCTCTATCTCCGCTATATGCTTCTGTCCATAACGGAAAGTGAGCGCAATACATTGTTTTAATTCCTGACGTGCTATGGCCAGCACAGTGGAGGAATCGATCCCACCGCTCAAAAGTACTATGCCAAGATTGCCGGGGCGGGATTGAATCATAAAAGTTTTTCAGGTCTCATAATCGGCAAAGAAAAATTCAAGCCAAACGCCTCAGAGCTCATTAAAGGCTTCCTGAGCGCGTTCACTCATTTTTTTGCCGGACTTGAAACCAACCACTGTTTTAGGCGCAACCTTAACGGGCTGGTTGGTATTGGGATTGCGCGCATTTCTACCGGCTCTTATTTTCGGTTCAAAAACCCCGAAATCACGGAGCTCGAGTCGATTTCCTGCGGATATTTCCTCGATAATCTGATCCAGGAAGGACTGGATAATATTCTTGGCGTCGGATTGAATAATATCGTGCTTTTGGGCTACAGCGTTACACAATTCACGTTTCGTCACAGTATTTTTTGCCATAAACAATCTCTCCTAAGTGAAAAAAATTAAAGGTAAATATTCAGTGAACCCCGTTGCCTTATCACCACCGTGCCCTGTGCCGGTGGAATAATGATTCAGAGCTACGTATCG
>JAGYMJ010000564.1 GCA_018400625.1 Planctomycetota bacterium | reverse complement strand
GGGGTCCACGACCAGGATGCGCTCAAGCACCGCCTGTGCGATGCGATCGCCTTGATGGTGAGATCGGCTCGGAGTGCTTAATCATCGTCCCACCGGCACAGGGCACGGTGGTGAGAAAAATACGCACTTCACTGAATATTTACCTATCAACTATGTCCCCTCGGGCATTTCCGGATAATCGGGCATGCCCACATTGCTTACCAAATCACTAATCTTGACAGGTTGTCCTGATGCGATGGATTTATTACCTGCAACGCCGGTGAGTATGGAGAAGGAGCCGGACCGCTCGTCGGCGGCGCGCAGATACTTGTCGTCCTCCTGAGATTCGGGATCAAAAATATAGGACAGCATAACAGGATCAGCGCCACCATGACCGCCTTCACCGGTCCATATCTCTTCTTCATAAGCCGGTTCATTGTGGGGGAATATTTTGATCCAGGTACCTTCATTTTCAAGAGCCCCCGGCACGCTACCGTCGGCGTTGATATAGACTGTCTCCTGGCACTTATGTTCCAGCCGGCCACGGGTGCCGTTGAAGGATATGGCATAACCTTCCCATGGACAGAAAGAATTCAGAGAGTAGGTCAATTTGGCGCCGTTTTTATAATCGACCACCACATTCATGGAGTCTTCGATATCGATATCCTCACTGAATACGCATCGATCCCTGTAGTAACCGTCATAACTTTCGCATTCCAAATACAGTTTACGCAGACCTTCAGTATTCTCCATATCGAGATGGAATGCGCACCGCTCTGCTTCCGGGCAGGTATGGCAGCGATCGGAGCGATTGGTGAGATTAAAGATATTGTCCGCGGTTGAGGGCAGATAGAAGTGACGATGCCCGGAGGCATAGACACGCTCGGGTACGGTTGAGAGCCACCAGTTGACCAGGTCGAAATGGTGGGTCGCTTTATGAACCAGAAGGCCTCCGGAATTTTTCTTGTTTCGATGCCATCGGCGATAATAATCCGCGCCGTGTCGGGTGTTCAGCAGCCAGTTAAAATCGACGGAAAGCACTTCTCCGATAGTTCCGGACATCAGGAGTTCTTTAACCTGTGTGCGGGGCGGGGAATAACGGTAGTTGAAAGTGACGATGATCTCTCGTCCCGTTTTTTCCTTCGTATCCAGTATTCTCCGGCATTTCTCTTCATCGGTGGTCATCGGTTTTTCGGTGATGACATCACATCCGAGTTCCATGGCTCGGCAAATATACTGGTCATGGAAGCAATCCTTGACGGTGACGATAACGTAGTCGGGCCGGTTCTCTTTCACCATTTGATCAAAATCGGTATGGAGATACGTCGGGGCCTCCATCCCTTTTTCGGCGAATCTTGATTGGGCCAGTTTCAACCGCCCTTCATTGATATCGCACAATCCTACCAACTCGCATTTCTCACGATAAGTTTCTGCGATTGCTCTTCGGAACATTCCGGACCTGCCGCCGGTACCAACTATTGCATAACGTTTTTTTTCATTACTCATATGTCTTTATTGCATCCTCCTCAATGAGAACTTGTTACGTTTCAGTCTTTGTTTAAGTTGAATTGTAAATATTCCAGAATCGGTTCAATAAGAACTCTTATTATAGAGAATTGTGTTTTTTTTGCAAACAAATTGCCCCACCAAAGCGCTACCGGTCGCTCACCGGGCCGGGAGCGCTAAGCTGGCTTCCCTTCATCTTTTCGTTTTTTGCAGGTAAGCCGCGGCCTCGCTGATATTTTCCGTCGAAGCAGCAAGAAAAACATGGTCGCCGGTCCGAAGTTCGGCCCCGCCACGCGGAAAAATAAACTGCTCGCCCTCATCGCGATAAATGCCAGCAATCACGCAATCTGTCGGGAAACGCTTGCTTTGTCCTATTTCTTTGACGGTTTTGCCACCGACTGTTCCCCCTTCCGGGATAGTCGCCACCACAATGCACGCTTCGCCGCGTCCGAATGTGGCCACCTGACGCAGGGTAGGCTGCTCTATTTCGAGCACTAATTGCTTGACAAATAAACGTCCGACGTCGAGTATTCGCGTCACACCGGCCACCTCGTAGGCGTCGGCATAGTTCGGGTTGCGCATGCGGACAATGATGCGTTCGACTCCGGCGTTGCGCGCCAGAACCGTGAAAGAAAGATTGTCCGCATCGCCGGGCATTGCCCCGACCACCACATCGGCCTTGCGGATACCGGCCTCTTCCAACACGTCGATGTCTGTCGCACTGCCTTGAATCGTCAGAGCACCAAGTTTTCTCGCTATATCCCGGCAAACATCCTTATTTTTTTCTACGACAACAACATCATGTTTCTTTTCGACAAGGTCACGCGCAAGCGATCCGCCGACCATACCGGCTCCTGCAATAATTATATACATCGTATCACCTCCAGGTCCAACGATTGAATAACATAAGAATAGGCAGGATTTCAAGCCTTCCGGCAAGCATCCCAAAGATATATGTGATTTTAATAACAGGGCTGAGTTGAGTCATTTCTTCCACTGTAATGTAACATGGTCCGATATTGCCCAGCGCTGAAAACATACCGGATGCCGATTCCAGCGGGCCGAGGTATGGGGCGAATATGGCCGTGATTGCGGCCCCCACAGCCAACAAAGATAACCAGGCAAAAAACAACGCAGCAATACGAGTTATTTCTTCGCTATCAATATCTTCACCATCAACTAAAAGCACATTTGTAGTCCTATTGCCCAATATGGCCCGTCTCACTTGACGATTAACCATTTTCAGTAAGACTCCGATTCTCAGCACCTTAATACCGCCTCCTGTGGAGCCCACGCATCCGCCTATAATCATTAAAATCAAAAAAATCTGCATTGAAAGCGCCGGGAAAAAATTCCCGCCTATTTCCTCGGTACCATAGCCTGTTGTCGTAGCGATAGCTACTATCTGAAACAGGCTTGTCCGGAATGAGGATTCAATATCTCTAAAGCCAAAAGCCATACTATGGTTGAACCATACCAAGAAGGTTCCCATGCCCAGGATAACCCACCATAACCGTATCTCAAAATTATTCCACAACGCGTTGAACCCACCTGTGAGCACCCTGAAATGTATAAGAAAGTTGATGCCGCCCAGCAGCATACCCAAAATTATTATATATTCAATCGCGATATAATTCGCATATCCGGCTTCTTTGAAATATCCAATACTGGCGTCATAAGGTGAATAGCCGCCGGTCGAAATACAGGTAAAGGCGTGCACGACGGCATCAAAAACACTTGCTCCGGCGATAAACAGTAAAACCATCACAAGAACCGTGAAAAGGGTGTATATGCCCCAGAGTATCTTCAGCGTGTGATAGATACCGGGCGCGGGCCGCTTTGAAAAAATCTTGTGTGCTTCGGCGGAAAACAGCCGGTGGGAAGAACCGCCGCCCCCGATAACCATCAGAAAAAACGTCAGTATTCCAAGCCCCCCCAGCCACTGGAGAAGCGAACGCCAGAAGAGGATGCTGCGCGGCATCCCATCAAGCCCCGTCAGCATCGTGATACCGGTCGTCGTGAACCCGCTGACAGTCTCAAAGTAGGCGTCAAGATAACTGACTCCGAGGGCCATGACAAATGGGATCGCAGCGATTACCGACAAAAATGTCCAGGCCATAGCACAGACGAGCATAGCGCCTTTCCGTGAAAGAGCGGCAGTCCTTCCCCAACGCTTAAACAGCCAACCGAGGGTGAAAGAGAGTCCGGAAGGAAAGATATAACACAATGTCGAGACCTCGGCGTGTCCAAGATGTTCATAAATCTGCCGTACAGCAACCGGTATAAGAAGCAGCCCGCCTAAAACAATCAAAAGCGAACCAAAGTAATGAAATACAGGGCCCAAAAATTCGAATCTGTTCCTCATCTATCCCTCAAATCGCTGTAACACATTATTTTTTCGTAAATATTCAGTGAACCCCGTTGCCTCATCACCACCGTGCCCTGTG
>JAGYMJ010000563.1 GCA_018400625.1 Planctomycetota bacterium | reverse complement strand
CGGCACAGGGCACGGTGGTGATGTTACGGGGTTCACTGAGGACTTACGTTTTGTTAATGATGGTTCGGGCAGGTGGGTCAACACGAGTCTTTCGTGTTCTCTCGCTCTTCCGGAGTTGAGCAGAATGTTTCGAGGGCCAGAATACGCTTCCAGTTAGCCAGGCCCGGGATACCTTTGCATTCGGCGGGTCTCGATGCACAGTAAACTGTGTAACCTCCGCTCATATTTCTGGCATGAAAACCATGCTGCATCAGAATACGGCAGGCCAGGTAGCTTCGAATACCGGTCAGACAGTACACCAGCAGCAGTTTACCGGCCGGAAGTTCATGCATTCGCTCGCGCAGTTCATCAATGGGGATATTTACAGCACCTTTTATGTGTCCGCGCTTGAATTCGCCCGCACTGCGCACATCCAGGAGGTAACCACCTTCCTCGAGCAAAGTTTCCAGCTCGTCAGCGTGAAATATCTCCACATCGCCCCGGGCAATGTTGTCGGCAACGTAGCCCGCCATGTTAACACCATCTTTTGCCGCCCCGTACTGCGGTGCATAGGACAGTTCGAGTTCCATCAAGTCATGAACTTTCATCCCGCCGTGCAGGGCTGTTGCCAGCACGTCAATTTTTTTGTCAACCCCCTCTATTCCCACTATCTGCGCTCCCAGCAGTTTTTTGCTCTCTGGAGAGAAAAGAATCTTTATTACCAGGGGGGTCGCCCCCGGGTAGTACCCGACATGGGAGGCCGAGTGTATATAGGATTTAACGTAGTCAATTCCTTTCTCCTTCAGCGTCTTTTCGTTCGCCCCGGTGCCGCCTATCGTCAGGTCGAACACCCGGACGATATTCGTGCCCAAAGTTCCGCGGAACGTTGCCGGCTTGCCGGATATATGATCGGCACAAATTCGTCCCTGTTTGTTGGCCGGGCCGGCCAGCGGGACCAGACGCCTTCCTCCGGCCATGAGATCGACGGTCTCAATCGCATCGCCGATGGCATAGATGTCCGGATCGTTGGTTTGGAGGCTTTCATTGACCATTATGCCTCCGGAATCTCCCAGTGACAGTCCCGCCTCTTTCGCCAGTTCAGTTTCCGGAGTGACGCCGATGGCCAGAAGGACAAGATCACTGTCTATGGAGGTGCCCCCGCTCAACTGCGCAGAAACCCGACCATCACTGCATTCGTGAAATGCTTCAACCGATGTCCCAAGGAGGAGTTCTATTCCATGCAGCTGCAGATGTTGATGTATGAATTCGGCAATTTCGGGGTCCTGAGAAAGCATTACCTGCTCAGCCATTTCGACCAGAGTTACATCGATTCCGCGATGGTGAAGGCATTCGGTCATCTCCAGCCCGATAAATCCGCCGCCTACGACGACAGCTTTGCGGGGTTCTTGCTTATCCAGGAAAGACTTTATTCGGTCGGCATCCTCAAGGCTGCGAAGGGAGAAAATTCGGGGGCCGTCTATCCCCGGCAAAGGCGGGCGCAAAGGGGCGGCTCCCGGGGAAAGGACTAGCCTGTCATAAGGCTGTCGATAGGTCTTTTGATTCTCGACATCCCGGACTTCAATGGCCTTCGCATTTCGGTCTATGGAAAGGACTTCGTTTCTGGTGCGGACGTCCACGCCGAATCGCTGAATGAACTTTTTCGGCGTCTGGATCAGGAGTTTTTCACGTTCTTTAATCTCCCCGCTGATATAATAGGAAAGGCCGCAGCTCGCAAAGGAGATGTAGGGGGAACGCTCCAGCATTATGATCTCGGCATTCTCATTCAGCCGCCTCAATCGGGCCGCACACGATGCTCCGCCCGCTACGCCTCCCACTATGACAAAGGTCTCTCTCTCTGGTATATTGTTTTGCATTATTCGTATCCAAAAGAAAAGGATATGTCAGTTATTCAAGTATTTTTTCCAGGATGTGTGTTCGAAGAATACATTCTATTGCAGAATCGACGCAGGGTCAAGTCAATGTCATGCGACAACGTTGGACGAGTTTGGCAAAGTTCAGTTTTGGTTCCGCCGCTTGCGGCGGCACGGACTTCCACATGGAGGCGTGATGTCCGGCCCCCGTCTGTAATGAATGCAGTTGGGGCCCGGGGGGGGGAATGCGGTTAACCCGATTTTCTCATAAAATAAAATTAAAATTGTTGTCAAAGGCCTGGCAAACTAAGATCTACGCTCCGCCTGGTGATCGTAAGCTGCTGCGTCCGATCCGCAGCCCGAGCACACCGGCTTGCTGTTCGTGAGGGCAACGATGTCAAATTTTCTCTCCGCCTCCTCACCGTCACTTTGAGCTAATTGCGTAGTATGGTAAGTTTTTGTTGCCGACTGAGAAAAAGACATTCAACAGGACAACGGGTGGATATTCGGACAATCTGTGCTCCGGCACACGCAAAAATCGTTACAGCGCAAATTCCTCACAAAGCGTTTGTAATTTACTACGCGATTTAGTATAGTAATTAAGCGCATTCGTTTTTTTTCTTTGGTAGTCAAATCTTAACGGGATTAAAAAACCAAAAGGTAACCGGATGCGCACTATTTCTCAATCGTTTGCACAATGATCGTCAATCCGGCAGACAGCGGTCGTCAGGCAAGGGGCAAATTTTACTCTGCCCCATTAAAGTTTTTGCTAAGCTTTTTTCAAAAAGCGAAATCTTTTTTCCGTTGGAAGGACAATAAATCATAAAGCTGGTTTTTCGGAACTCTTCCTTAACCGATTAAATATCCTTAGGTCCTGTATCCTTGTTTTCGAATTCTCACGGAAAAATATTTTTCATACCAAAACGCACCCTTCTCCGACTGATATATTATGCGGTTGTTGGGCTGATCCTTGTGTTGATTGGATATCGATTTTATCTGTTCTTTTCCCAAACACATTTTGAATCCCTGCATGTCGAACAGGTCGAGCAGATCCAAACCCGGCTCGAGGATAAAGAAAGTTTTTCCTTTGCTGTTGTGGGCAACATCAAAAATTCCAAGAGTTTTTTTCAAAAGCATGTGATTTCAAAGCTGAATCACTCGGACCACGCTTTTGTCATTTCGGCGGGCAATGCGGTCAGCGACGGCTACGAGGAAAACTACCGTTCCCTGTTAAATATGCTGGCCGATCTGCAAAAGCCCTGGTTGCTTACTTATGGTGAGAACGAAGACAGCGACTTTGGGGATTTTCGGTTTTATAAGTATCTCGGACCTTTTTTTTTCTCGTTCCTGGCAGGAAACAGCCAGTTCATTTTTCTGGATGGATCGGATAAATCTCCCTATGGCTGGCAGCTCGACTGGCTGAGGTGGGAATTTTCTAACACCATGGTCGACAACCGCTTCGTGTTCATTGGGCAGCCGCTGCATCCTCCGATTGAGGATACGCCGGTGATGGAAGGTGACAATTATTTTCCCCGCGATGATATTGCTGAGGATTTCCGGACGGTTTTTGAACATTTCGGCGTGGACGTCGTGTTTTCCTCCAATTTGTCGCTGTTCCACCAAACCCGAATCAACGGTGTCCAATACATTACCACCGGAGGTGCGGGGGGGGTTATCCTCGACAGTAAAAAAAGCTTTCATCACTATGTGAAGGTCGGGGTCGATGGAGACCAAATCAGCTTCGAACTGGAGATTCCGGATGTTGCCGAATCCGCGCTATGGCGGACGCTTGATAGCATCTGGTCGGCGGTGTACACCTTTTTTCACGTCAGCTTCAGCCGCTTTTTATTTATTCTTTGCGTTCTTATTGTAATGGGAGTGAAACTGCACAAGGTAATCTATAAGGACCGGGATTACTACACCCACTTTACCATTGACGACAGGGGCTATCGGGAAAGCCCCAAACGCATTGCCTTTTTCACCAATACTTATTTCCCGTTTATTTCAGGGGTGCCGATTTCTATCCTGCGGCTGGCCAAGGGGCTCCAGCAACGCGGACATCAGGTGCATATCTTCGCGCCGGAATATGACAAAAAGGCCGAAACAAGGGTGCCTTGCACCCGCGTGCGCACATTAATCGCGTTTGGCAAAAACCGGGAATTCCGTGTCAGCAATCTTTTGCAGAGCAATATCAAACGGACCTTTGAGGAGTTTGCCCCGGATTTGGTGCATGTGCATCAACCGCTCTGGCTTGGGTCTTTGGGTTTATGGCGGGCAAGACGCGCCGGAATCCCGGTGATTTATACTTATCATACCCGACTTGAGATGTATGCCCATTATGTGCCTCTGCCCAGTGCCTTGTTCCGCAACCTGATTTCGCACCTGATTGTGCGACGCTTTTGCAACAGGTGCAACGGAGTGATAGTTCCGACCTATTCGACCGAAACATACCTGCGGCTCATTGGTGTGAAATCGCGGATATTCGTCCAGCCGAGCGGGGTCGATTTTGATCGCTTTAACACCCCTCCCGCTCAGTCAACTGAGCGGTTACGGCGGCACCTGGGGCTGGCAATGGATGACAAGGTGCTGATCAGTGTGTCGCGCCTCGGCAGGGAGAAAAACATCAAGTTTCTGATTGACGCGATGGCGGAGCTTCAGCAGCGGACCGATCAATCGGTGAAGCTGGTGTTGGTTGGACGGGGCGACGACCAGCGTTTTCTGGAAAATCGGGCCGGCGAGCAGGGTGTAGCCGATCGGGTGCTGTTTGCCGGGGCGGTCAAGCCCCACGAGATGCCCGGATATTACCAGATGGCCGATCTATTCGTATTTGCCTCCAAATCGGAAACGCAAGGTATGGTGATTCTGGAGGCCATGTCGGCCGGCCTGCCGGTTGTAGCGATCCGTTCAAGCGGTATTGATGATGTGATCATGGACGGAAAGAACGGCTATAAAACGCTGGATAATATTGCCGAATGGACGGCGAAAGCGGCTTCCCTTATAAACGACGAGCAGAAGCTTCAACGCTTTTCGGAGGCGGCGGTGGCGTTTGCCCGGGAGCACGATGTCAGTTCTTTCGCCGAAAATGTGGATCGTTATTACAGCGAAATAATGGCCACTTATCACGATGTGCAGCCGCCCCAGCTTGGATTTAACGAATAATTCCGGGGAAAATTTTGGCCTACTCCCCGTGGGGTGTGCTTTTGTTCACCCAATAGAGAAGCAACGCCAGCCCGCCGACGGCCAGCAGCGCGATACCCAGCGCCCGGAAGATTTCCGAGGAACCGGTGGCCCGCAGAATCCGGCCCAGTTGTTCGCCTAACAAAATTACCCCCAACAGGCCGGGCACCAGGCCGAGGGCGGAGCCGACCATGTAGGGCAAAAAACGCATCTTAAAAGCGCCGGCCAGCATGTTGGTCATAGTAAAGGGGGCGATCGGCAGCAGATTTATGACAACCATGCTCTTCACGACATTGTTTTGCATGAAAGCTTCCGCTTTCCGAACCATCCTTCCCCCGTGTTTTTCCATCGCTTCGCGGCCGACAAGATGCCCCAGCATGTAACTCACTGCAGAGGATGTAAGCGAGCCGATCGTCGCACATAAAACGGCCCAGTAAGGATCAAACAGGAAACCCGTGGCCACCACCAACACCGTCAAGGGGAACATCAGCCCAAGCAGAACCACGTATGTCAGAATCACGGCAGGCATCAGCCAGGGCTGTTGGCTCCACTGCGCCGATTGGTCCAGGGACTGCTGGATTTTTTCAGATGTGATCAGACCGCGCTCGATCAGATATCGCCACATTAACGAAAGCATCAGCAAAACCAGCGCAAAAACGAGTAAACGTTTTACAGCAGACGGCAAATATTTTTTTTCATTCACTATTGTTCTATTATATCTATGATTCAAACATATTTTGCGCCCTGAAAGGACGAGGTCATTCGGTCCGCATTAACAAAAAACGGGCTTATCGGCCGGCCTCTTAGATTACAGCCCGCTCCCCCCCTTTTATTTGATAGCGTCGCTTAAAGATGCACTCATCGATGCCGGGAACGCAACAATTAACATTCTCTTGATGGCGACCAAATTGTCCACCCCCCAGGGGCAGCGCTGAATAATCGTCAGCAAAAGACCGACGAGGACCAGAGAAAAGAGATATATGGAAAGCACGCGTTTGGCATATTCAATAACATTCTCTTTGAACATGTAACGGTAAAAATTCAGGTACACAAAAAGTCCGATGAAAAAAAGGGAAAGCCCACTTAACATCAGCACATTCAGAAAGGGGAGTTCTTCGCCGAGATTCCACGTCTCTTCTGTGAAGGCTACAGGTACCGCAAGCACGGATGCCCCGACAATAATCTGCATCAAATCACGTGGCCGGAATTCAACCATGACAGGGTTAAGGATATGATTCAGCACCTTCCCCGTGGCATCGGTTATTGGAACGACCCTGTGGAGATACCCACCAATTCTTTTGATCGACGACTTTTTTGTGTCTTCAATGTTATTCATTTCCGTATGATCTCTTTGGTTCCATGCATAATTAAGTTTCGTAAATATTCAGTGAACCCCGTTGCCTCATCACCACCGTGCCCTGTG
>JAGYMJ010000562.1 GCA_018400625.1 Planctomycetota bacterium | reverse complement strand
CACAGGGCACGGTGGTGATGAGGCAACGGGGTTCACTGAATATTTACGATACAAGCCACGGCTTGTTAATTCTTTGCACTGCATTCTGCAGGTATCAGGCCTGAACTGGCCTTCCGTAGCAGTTTCGGAGATAATGTGGCGGCTATGGAAAAGACATGGGAAAATATGTTATGGAACTCTTGCCCATTGAAACGCTAAAACAAACTCGACATAATGAAAAACAATAAATTCTCCGCGGAACAATTATTTCAGTCCCCGTCCGCTGATACAATGCATAATTTTCTCCGCGGTCACGATCCCATTTGGGAAAAATTGCCGATCCGCTGGGAAGAAGCCCCGTTCATCGGCAACGGATTGACCGGAGCCATGTTTTACGTTGATCCCGAGCAGAAACGTCTCAAATGGCTTATAGGGCGCAGCGATGTCGGCCGACTCGACTATCCGGCAACCTGCCGTGACCCCAACCGCATCCAGATAGGCGCTCTCGATCAACGCTTGCCCCCCGGCACCAACATTCTCGGTGGCGCCGTTCGACTCGATTTATGGAACGCTGAGATTCGCGGGAGTGTTGTGACGGATAAGGGGAAGCTGCATTTTAACGCTTTCGCTCCGAGCGGTTCGGCAAGCTTTATCGTCACAACGACAATTTCAAATGCAGCGCTCCGTCCTGAATGGGGATGCGAAATCCGGCCGGAGGGGCGGATCGCCGTATCGGGTGATCGATCCGTATTCGTAGCTGATGATTTTGTTCCCCATCCCCGAACCAGTACCGCAAGCGGAGGCTTTGCTGTCGTTTGGGGGGAGAGGGATTGCAGCGAGAATTGCCGACTGTTCACCTGCTCTGTCGGCTCAAGCCCCGTCAACCGCCAGTTCTGGAACGCGGGCGATACCGGCATCTCCGCCAGGGAATCCGCGGAAAAGGATTATGATCTTTATACCAACCAAGACATTGAAGAAGTGAAAAAAAAACATCAAAAATGGTGGCATGATTTTTATCAAAACAGTTTTTTTTCTTTCTCCCATCGCGAACTGGAATCCCTGTACTGGATACAACTCTATAAATTTGCTTCTACGACCAGACCCGATCGCCCGATGATCGACAATCATGGAATTTGGAGCACCGAGGCGCCCTACGGTTTCTCAACCTGGGACTTCAATGTCCAGGCGACCTATCGCCTGCACCTTACGGGAAACTTTTCTGAATTCGGGAAACCTTTCCTGAAATTTATGAACCAAAGCTTTAATGAGAAGACAATGTGGCGTCCGGAACACGGGGAATACAGGGCCGGAATGCGGCAGCAGAATTTCCTGAGGTACCGCTTTTTCGACACTCAATTCTGGGAACATTCCAAAGAGCTTCCTTGCGACGGGCCCGCAAAGTTTTTGTGGGGTATGCATAATTACGTGATGCACTACCGCCATAGCCTTGATGACACGATGATACCACGCATCTCGACAATGCTCGAAGCCGGCATCAATGCGATGCTCGCCGGCATGGAGGAGGAACCCGACGGTTTTCTGCATATCCCTTCAGGATGTTCCTGGGAATGCTGGACGGGGAAGGACCCGACCGGTCTTCTGGCCGTGCTCAACTGGGCGCTCGCTGCGGCAATCGAATTTGGCGAAGCCGCAGGAGTCAAGCCCGCCAAAATTGCAAAATGGGAGAGTATAAGAAACAAAATTGTCCCCTACCCGGAAGATGATGAGGGGTACCTCCTGGGGCAGGGACAGTCCCCTTTGCCGCATCGGCACTGGACGCACCTGATGATGCTGTATCCGCTGGATATCATTGATTACAAGAATCACGAGGAGCTCAAAGCACTGCGGAAATCTCTTGATTGGTGGGCATGGATATCAGCGGGACTTGACGGTTCGAAGCCCCAGGCCGGTTTCTCCTGCCCTGCGGCTATAGCTCTTTATGCCTACCTTGCCGCAGAAACCGATTCGGAGGTCGATAGGGGAGTTATTGCGCGCCTGGCGGACATATTCCTCTATCAGGAAGCGGAAAGGGGGCCTTGTGTCTGGCCCGCTACGATGTACCGAGAAGTTGGGCCGGTGATGGAAACCCCTCTATTTATGGCGTCAGCACTCCAGGAATGTTTCTTGCAATCGAGAAACGACGGGGTGCACGTCTTCCCTGCAGCACCTGAGAAATGGCCCGACGCAATTTTTGTGAACTGGCATACCGAGGGTGATTTCTGCATAAGCGCATCACGTCAAAAAGGGAAAACAGAATGGATAGCAGTCAAAGGCACGGATGCCGGGGTTTTGAGCCTCCACACCGATATGGACACCTCGAAATTGTTCTGGAACGGGGAAAAAAAATGTCCGGCGAACGTTCGAATTATCGATGCAAGTACAGTGCAAATCGCACCAACTGACGGAGGCGCCTGCATCATAAGCAGAACGAAAAACCCTGATTTGTCTGTTAGGGCTGTCGAGCGGAGATTGGGGTTTAAAAATTCCTTTGGAATAAGCCCCCGCTTTCTCGCCAACCGCAATTACAAGGGAAAACAACCCTAAATATACATTCCCGGTTAGCCCACCCATTCCGGTTCTCTGCGGGAACGTGGACATCCCCTGCAAATCTTAGCCTGTCATTTGACGAATTTTTGAAATTCCCTTATAATTAATGCTGAAGTATCATCGTCTTCGTAAGAACTAATTTGAGAACCTACCAGATATATGATCTAAGATCAATCCTCGACGATTTAGTGATTAATTACCCTACACTTTTTTAAAGTTTTCTTTTTTTACCATGGCAGATAGCACTATAAGAATGCTTGCAGATGACTTACATTTGAATCCAGAACAGGTCAGAGAATTATTCCGCCTTTTGGAGCAAAAATACAGCGCCCCCTATATTCTAAGATACAGAAAAGACCTGGCGGCAAACCTTACCGCCGACGACATAACCGTGCTGCGTCGAAAACTCCATGACTTTCACAACCTTGAAAATGAACGGAAAAATATTCTGAAAAAGCTCCAGGAGCAGGGAGTCGACGATGAAAACCTTATACAACAAATCGAATCTGCCGAAACTTTTAGCGAACTTTTCGATTATTATATCCCTTTCAGACCAAGAAAAAGGTCCCGCTCCCGGTTGGCACAGTCTCAGGGCCTTGCCGAGCTTGCCCGACAAATCGTCGAACACGAACTGGATCATGAAAACCTCTTTGAAGGGGCTAAAGAATATGTCAATCCCGAATTAGAAGTGCATTCCGTCCCTGAGGTGATCGAGGGCGTTTGCCATATTATCAATGATTGGATAGCTGAAGAAAAAACTCACCGTGACCTGCAAAGAAAGGTCATCGAAAAAAAAGGACGAGTATCCTCAAAAAAAAGCGGGAAATGGGACAGGAAAAAGCATGAGGAATTTCGAGAATTCGGAAACTTCTCATGCAAAATCTCAGACATCCATCCCTATCAAATGCTCTGCTTAATGCGCGGCAAAAGAATCAATGCCGTAAGATATCAAATTGAGGCCCCGATTGAAGACATGTGCCTCCAGGCCGCTGAACTCTACCTCGAAGACGGGGAAAATGAGTTTTATGAAATCGATGCCGTTTTCCATGACTTCAATAAGCTCCCGAACGATAATGAATTGGAAACGCTCAACGGGCCTCAATTGCTCTACTGGTGTATAAGGAAGAGCATTGCCCAAACTCTTGCCCCTATCCTCTGCAAAGAAAAGGAAAAGGAACTGCGCAAAACCGCTGAAAACCATGCGCTCAACATCGTCCGACGTAAAGCGCGAAACAAATTGCTCAAACGGCCCGTCGAGAATGCGAAAATCCTCGGTATCGCGCCCGGATTCAGAACCGGCTGCCAGTTGGCCGCTCTTGATGAAAATGGGAATGTGATTGAGTGCAAAAGTGTTTTTCCCCATACACCTAAGAATCAATGGGATGAAGCGAAAGCAGTCATTTCTGACATGATCAATGATAATGAACTGCTTTATGGGTGCATCGGCAATAATAACGCCTGCCATGAAACCGAACATCTTATTTCTGAAGTTATTGCCGAGAATTGTAATGAATTCAGTTACACTGTTCTTGAGTCTAAACCGGCGGAATTATACGCAAAATCTTCTATTGCCAGAAAAGAATTTGGCCGTGTTGCAGATAAAAATTACTTTACAGCAATAGCACTCGGCCTGCAGATTCTGGACCCCCTCGAACAGTTAATAAAAACTTCCTTGCGTAATATCTGCATGACTCCCTATTTGAAAGAAGTTGATAATAACAGACTCGATGAGGAGTTGTATCATATTGCCGAAGAATGTGTCAGCGATATCGGCCCTGATGCGAATTCCGCTCCCGCACAGATGTTGCAATATGTGCCCGGACTTAACCGCAAAGCCGCTGAACAAATGGAAAAATGGAAAGGGGAACACGGCCCTTTCAAAAATCGGCGCTCAGTACGCGAAGTGCCAGAAATCGATGTGGAAATGTGGTACAAAGCCGCTCCTTTCGTAAGAGTTGAAAACTCCGATAACCCGCTCGATAATACTCAAATCCATCCGGATCACTACCGTGTAGCTACCGCACTTCTTGAACAACTTGACATGAAGCCGGAAGACCTTGCCGATGAAGAAAAACGTGAAGAGCTAAAAAACAGAAAAAAAGAGGTGAATTTCGCGCAGGTCGAAGATACTTTCGAAATGCATTACCTCTATCTTATTGAAATGTTCAATGAGTTAATTGATCCCTGGCCGGACCCACGACAAGATCAGCCCTCTTATTTTTTCAAACAAGATATTCTTTCCTTCGACCAGATACAGCCCTTCCAGATGCTGTATGGCAGAGTTCAAAAAGTCGTCAAATTCGGCGCCTTTGTCGATATCGGCGTCGGTGAAGACGGCTTGGTACATATCAGCGAACTCTCTCCCGACTTCGTCGAAGACCCCTGTGATATCGTTTTTGTAGGTGAACAGGTACCTGTCTGGGTGGTTGATGTCGATCCGGAAAATAAGCGGATCGCCCTCTCGATGATATCCGAAGAATCAGCGAAAGAAGCCGCTAAAAAACGGAAAGAACTTGAAGAAAAGGAAAAAAATCGGAAAAGGGCTGAACAGAAGCAGCGTGAAGCACGTTCTAAAGTTCCCGATGCGAAACTGCCCGCCTCGATGCAACAGGCGAAATCAGCCGCACAAAATCAAAGCCGTCGCATGCAAAACATCAAAGAATTTAGTGAGAAAAAAGGGCAAACCGAAATATCTTCAGATGATAAAGACCTTAAAGACAAAAAAGACAAAGAACATGGCAAAAAGAGTGATCAGAAGGGCGAAAAAGTTGAAAGCGGCGACCTGCTGAACAGACTCCAGTTCGCTGCAATAGAAAAAAGAGGCGAAGATAAATCCTGATATCGGGATGAGTGAAAAACAGCAAGGGGTACCGCCATAAATACCCGGCCAATGTCCTGATTGAAATAAGTTTCTTTCCAAATATTCCTCACTGTGTCTTTTACCTCCGTGTATTGTAATCTAACATTCGAGATGGAGATACATGAAGCAAAACAAACCAAACATACTCTTTGTCTTTGCTGACCAATGGCGTGCTGCGGCTATGGGATATGCCGGAAACAACCAGATTCGCACCCCCAATCTGGATCGCTTTGCCGCTGAAAATCTCAATTTTACGACCGCCGTCTCCAACTGTCCCGTCTGCACACCCTACCGGGCAACGCTCATGACCGGACAGTATCCGCTCACTCACGGTGCATTTGTCAACGACGTGCCGATCACAAGCGATGCAAAATACCTCGCAGAATGCTTCAAAGAAGCCGAATATGATACCGGATATATCGGCAAATGGCACATCGATGGACACGGGCGCGATGCCTGGATCCCTTCTGAACGACGCAAGGGCTTTGAGTATTGGAAGGTGCTTGAATGTACACATGATTACAATAATTCTCTCTACTACGGAGACGGCCCTGAAAGCCAAAAGTGGGACGGATACGATGCTATTGCGCAGACAAAGGATGCGCAGGATTACATAGAAGGTCATGCTGATTGCGAAAAACCATTTTTTCTGATGCTCTCCTGGGGACCGCCCCATGCACCTTACGGAAGCGCGCCGGAGCAATTCCGCAAGCTCTACAATCCGGACGAAATCGCTCTGCGTGCGAATGTTCCCCGGGAAAACAGGGAAAAGGCCCGCCGGGAAATTGCCGGGTATTATGCCCATTGTACCGCACTGGACTATTGTTTCGGTGAACTGGTATCCACCGTGGACAATGCCGGCATAACGGAAGATACGATTATCGTATTTACATCCGACCATGGGGACATGTTGGGATCGCATGGCCAGTGGAAAAAACAAAAACCATGGGACGAATCCATACTCGTGCCCCTGCTCATGCGATATCCATCAGAACTCGGCCGCGAACCCCAACGGATAACAGCACCTTTTAACGCGCCCCATTTAATGCCCACATTGCTCGGGCTCGCGGGGCTGGATATCCCCGCTACCGTTGAAGGGCATGATTTCACCCCTTTTTTGAAGGGCAACGCCCCCGCTCCCGAAACAGCCGCCCTTATCGAAATGCCCGCAGCTTTTGGCCAGTTTACGCAAGGACGTGAATGGCGCGGGCTCCGCACGGAAGAATATACCTACGTCATCGACCGGGAAGGGCCATGGCTGTTATTCAACAACTCTTCCGATCCTTATCAGCTCGGAAACCTTCCAGGTAATCCGGAATATGCGGATATGATTAAAAATTTCGATCTGGAATTGCGGGCACGCCTCAAGACCAGAGGAGACGAATTCAGGGAAGGCCTTGATCTTATAAAAGAAGCCGCACTGCCGATGAAGAAAAAAAACGGTCGTATCAGATTCCATTAACTGTAAGTCCTCAGTGAACCACGTTGTTCCCCCACCGTGCCCTGTGCCGGTG
>JAGYMJ010000561.1 GCA_018400625.1 Planctomycetota bacterium | reverse complement strand
CACAGGGCACGGTGGTGATGAGGCAACGGGGTTCACTGAATATTTACGTATTTTCAACCTAAAAAACTCTTAATTCAGAGGTGAGCTATGAAAGAAGGCCGGAAAAAACAATTTGTGCGTGCAGGATGGTTAGCAGCTTTAATCGCCGTTATTAGCCTGTCCACCGGGTGCGCGGTTGTACGGCGGGTGATAAAATTTCCTTTCTGGCTCATCACGGCAGAGGTTGAAGACACCGAACATTTCGCACCGGTGGCAGCCCCTACGGATTCAGACCTCCATGAGAAGATTCCCCCCCTGCTGATGACTCATATAATGCCTGAATTCCAGACGGATAAAAATCTTCTATCCAGCCGATTGGCTAGTAGTGCTCATAGTCCGGAAGAGCGCTTTCGAACCAATTAAGGAACATGTATTATCCATTCAATAGGAGATTTAACAGATCCGGTTGGTTTCGTACCCAGACAAAATGTAATTTTTATTGGAATTCGTTGTTCCCTCACCGGCACAAGGATCGGCGGGGACAAAACACGCACTTCACTGAACATTTACGTCAGAATCTTTCGCAAGGGAAATATTTCATGATTCATTATTGGCATGACAGGAGAAAAAAATGCTTAAAATTGGTTTATTAGGTTTCGGTTTTATGGGCGTCACCCACTATCGGATTTACCAGCATCTGCCCGGTGCCGAAGTGGTGGGCATATTCGATTTAGAGCCGGGAAAAGTGGGTCGCGGCGAGGGAGTTGCGGGTAATATCGGCGATGCCGAAGAACAACTCGACCTTAGCGGCGTCAAGATCACCGGCAATGCGGACGAGCTGATTGAGGCAAAGGATATCGATATCATCGACGTCTGCCTGCCGACTTTTGTCCATGCCGATTTCGCCGTCAAGGCTTTAGAAGCCGGGAAACATGTGTTTTGCGAAAAACCAATGGCCCTGACCCCATCCGAATGCGATATGATGATCGATGCGCGTGATGAATCGGGTAAAAAACTGATGATAGGACATTGCATCCGATTCTGGCCCGAATACGTGTATGCAAGTCGGGTCATAAAAGAAAAAAAACACGGCGAAGTGATCAGTGCATTTTTCCGACGCCTCTCGCCCACGCCTTCGTGGTCATATGAAAGCTGGATACTTCAGGAAGAAAAAAGCGGAGGCGCATTGCTGGATCTGCATATCCACGATATAGATTATATTTACAGTGTTTTTGGTAATATCACCGAAGTCAGTTCTTCCGGGGTGCAAAATGTAGTAAGCCCCGACAGCGGGGTGGGATATGTGCTCACTAAATACCAGACCGGTTCGCCGGCTCTGGTGACGGCCGAAGGCGGCTGGCACTTCCATGAAGGCTTCCCCTTCAATATGTCCTTCCACATAAGATGTGAAGAAGGAACTTTGCTGTTCGACGCGGGGCAGGAGAAAACGCTTGCCGTTTGTACACCCGATGGTAAAACACATTATCCGGCTATGCCGGGTACAACCGGATGGGACGAAGAACTGAAGTATTTTGTTGAATGTGTAAAAGACAATAAAAGGGTCGATGCCTCGCCGCCCGAAGAATCAAAAACAGCGGTAGAGACCGCCCTCATGGAACACGAATCCCTACAGATTAATTCATCAGTAAGAAGTTTATGATATGAGGTGAAAAGGGTTATGAAAAAATCTATCAGCTACTGGTCGTTTGAAGGTGGACTTGAAGGCACAAAAGATATCGGTGAATGTTTTAGAGAAGCTAAAGATGCAGGCTATGAGGCGGTTGAACTCGCTGTGGGGCCGGAGGGAGAAATCACTCCTGAGACCGGGGAGAAAGATTGCATTAAAATTCTTGATCAGGCGCAAAACGCCGGCATAGAGATAAGCAGTCTGGCAAGCGGTCTGTTCTGGGAATATCCGCTCACGGATAACAGCCCCGAAAAAGCGGCGGAAGGCAAGCGGATTGCCGCCCGGATGCTGGAGATTGCTTCATGGCTTGAACTGGATACGGTTCTCGTCATCCCCGGAGCAGTGGATATTTTCTTCAACCCCGATTTTCAGCCTGTCCCTTATGATAGAGTTTACGACAGGTCGGTTGCAGCATTGAAAGAACTTCTGCCGGCGGCGGAGAAACATAAAGTCTGCATGGGGATTGAAAATGTTTGGAACAAGTTCTTGCTGAGTCCGCTGGAGATGCGGGACTTTCTTGATAGTTTCGAAAGCGAATATATCGGCTCTTACTTTGACGTAGGAAACGTGATGTTGTTCGGTTACCCTGAACATTGGATAAACATATTAGGTGAGCGCATAAAGAAAGTTCACCTCAAGGATTTCAAAACCTCTGTGGGCACGGCCGAGGGTTTTTGCGATCTGACCGAAGGCGATGTGGACTGGCCGGCCGTCATGTCGGCCCTGAACGGGATAGGATATGACGGCTACTTAACCGCAGAGATGGTTCCGCCGCACCCCGGGGTCGTATCAAAAACATCCCCGGCGATGGATAATATCCTGTCGCTTACATAGTATGCATTGAAGTAAATATTCAGTCAACCACGTGGTATCCTACCTCGCCTTGTGCAGCATCCCTACCGTAAATATTCAGTGAAACACGCTGCCTCATCCCCACCGTGCCCTGTGCCGGTGGAATAATGATTCAGAGCTAC
>JAGYMJ010000560.1 GCA_018400625.1 Planctomycetota bacterium | reverse complement strand
TCTGAATCTTCATTCCACCGGCACAGGGCACGGTGGAGATGAGTTGACGGGCTTCACTGGATATTTACGTAATTTTAATTTTCTCATTCTTGTTAAGAGATTTTTTATCATGAATCAACCAAATATTCTTTTTATAATGGCGGACGACTTAGGATGGGGTGACATAAGCCTCCATGATTCACTTATTCAGACCCCCAATATCGATCGCATGGCCGCCCAGGGGACGGAACTGAAGCGGCATTATGTATGCCCCATGTGCACGCCCACACGCGCATCACTGCTGACAGGACGGTATCCGGGACGGTTCGGCCCTCACGCAACAACCCCGTCGAACGACCCCGTGCTGCCCGACAGCTATCCTACGCTCGCTACCGTTTTGCGCGCCGGTGGATATTCGACAGGTCTTTTCGGAAAATGGCACCTGGGCTCCGATACCAGATTTGCACCGAACAATTTCGGTTTTGATTACAGTTACGGCAGCCTTGCCGGCGGAGTCGATCCGTACAACCATTGCTATAAGAAGAAAACGCCGCAATTTACCCGCACATGGCACCGCAACGGTGAACTGATTGACGAACCCGGCCATGCCACCGACCTGATCACCGAAGAGGCCATCAACTGGATTAACCGGCAGAAAAGCCCGTGGTTCTGCTACGTCCCCTATACCGCCGTTCATGTGCCCGTCAAAGCACCGCATCCCTGGATCGATCAGTATGAAGGGAAAACATACGACGATGATCCCGCACGCGACCGCTCTTTCAAACGCTACGCCGGATACACGAGCCATATGGACCACGGAGTGGGTGATCTGATCGATAACCTGAGAGAAAGAAACCTGTTGGAAGATACGATTATTGTTTTCACTTCGGATAATGGAGCGCTTTATGAATGTCTGCATGAGAGCGACCAGTATCCCGGCTACCAGGAAATTGAGGTCCGGCTCGGCAGCAACAAACCGTTCCGGGGGCAAAAAGCTCAGATGTATGAAGGCGGCATACTCACGCCCACTCTCATCCAATGGTGCGGACATATAGAACCCCGCGGAACCGTCGAAGAACCGCTGAGCATTGCCGACTGGATGCCGACTTTTACGAGACTGGCCGGCGCCAACCCACCCGGTGAACCCATGTGGGACGGGATGGATATCTGGCCGCAGATCACCGGTGAAAGAACGCCCGAAGAAAAACGCACATTGTTCTGGAATTTCAAAAGCGGCACCCAATATGCTCTGCGGGATGGGGACTGGAAACTCATCCGGATCGAGTCTGAGGAAGAAATGACATTCGAACTTTTCAATATTGCCGAAGACCCTTACGAGGAGAATGAATGTTCGGCGCAATATCCTGAAAAAGTGGATGAATTGGAAAAAATGATCCTTAAGGAAGCTGAAATGGATGATACTTCCTGCCGTCCGGAATTATGATCTGCTCAATCGGTATGCTTTTTATAAAGATCGGCAAGCATGAACCCCGAACATAAAGTATCGGAAATTAAGCAAATAGCGAAGGAATGCGGTTATATTGATTGCGGCATAGCATCGACCGAACCTTTCATAAAATTTGCCCGTGCGATCGACAAGCGTATCGAACAGTTTCCGGAAGCGGCCGGTCATTACAAAAAATTACGGCAAAGAGCGTTTCCCCGCAAACACAATCCCTGGGCCGAATCTCTTGTCGTCGGCGTGCGATGGTATGGTAAATACAAGATCCCGGAAAATATCTCATCCGGTATCGGCCGCAATTATCTTTTTGACCGCCGGTACAAGCATTGCCCGGAAAATAACATGCCGCGACTGATGAAAGCGGAATTAAAAAAATTGGGATTACGTGTGAAAAATGGAGGAATTCCGGAACGGTGGGCGGCGGCCCGCAGCGGGGTGGCCCGTTTCGGACGCAACAATTTTGTTTACAGGGAAAAAGAAGGGTCCTGGATCAACATTGAATCATGGATCGTGGATGAAAAACTACCTGCTGATGAGCCTTCTTATGAGCCGCCCTGCCCCGACTCCTGTCAATTGTGCGTTAAAGAATGTCCTACCAACGCTCTGAAAGAACCTTTTTGCATGAGGATGGACCATTGCGCCGCCTACCTCAGTTATTCCGCCCCTGAACCCATAGAAGAGCCCTTGTGGTCTCAGATGGGGAAGTGGATATATGGTTGTGACGAGTGCCAGTTGGTCTGCCCATTGAATAAAGGTAAATGGCGCCAGTGCGAACCGGCGCCGTGGATAGAAGAAGCGGCTCACTATTTAACGACTGAAGCACTGGCCAATATGGACGATAACACTTTCCGCAACATCGTTCAGCCCCTGTTCTGGTATATCTCCCCCGAGAATGCCCAAAGGTGGCTTAAGAACGCGAGACGGGCTTTAGCACATGATAAATAGTTTATTTCCGCTTGTAAGAAAAAAGGGCTGGGAAAGGAGCGCTAATGGCAAAAAAGGATTCAAAATCATTCCTTTTCGAGAAGTTGCAGTATTTAACGGGCGTCGGCCCCGCTCGCTCCCGTTTGCTGGCTCGAATGGGTTTGCACATTGTATATGACCTTCTTTTTCATCTTCCACGAACTTATGAAGACCGCCGCAAAGTCACCCCGATACGGCAGGTGATGGAAGGAGAAAAGGCCGTGATCTCCGGCTATATTTTTGACGTTGAATTCAAAAAGACAAAAACCGGAAAAAGAATACTCGATGTGTATATTGCCGACCAAACGGGTTCCATGACATTGACGTGGTTCAATGCACGCTCTTCCTGGGCCGACCGATTTCAGAAAAAGGATAAAATTACGGCCTACGGTAAAGTACAGTTTTACCAGGGGCATCAAATAGTCTCGCCGGACTACACCATCGGAGAGGACGACTCCGGGCTTTCCGACAAATTTGGTGGTATATTACCCATTTATCCGTCAACAGAGGGAATGTCGCAGAAAGTTTTGCGTCGCATTGTGCGCACAGCGGTCGATAACGCCGCCGATGAGCTGGTGGATATTGTCCCCGAAACCTTGAAAAAAGAAAAAAATTTTGGCGACAAGTCCGAAGCCCTACGACACATTCATTTCCCGCCCAAAAAAGAGGCCGCCCAGAAGGCCCGCCGGCGGCTTGCTTATGAAGAATTACTGCTCTTCCAAACCGCTCTGGCATCCCAGAGAAAACAGATTGAAAACTCGAAAGGTTACTCATTCAAAGCCGGCAGAAATGTCGAACAACGCATAAGAAACCTGTTTCCTTTCAACTTTACGGAAGCACAAAACAGGGTGATTCGGGAATTACAACACGACCTGCGGGCCGGCCGGCCGATGCACCGGCTCCTGCAGGGCGATGTCGGGTGCGGTAAGACGGTCATTGCCGTTTTCGCTATCCTTTCCGTGCTGGCGGAGAGCAGTAAGGCCTACCAAACGGCTTTCATGGCCCCTACCGAAGTTTTAGCCGAGCAGCATTACTTAACGCTCGAGAAGATGCTCGCCGAAACAAACGTGAAAATCATGCTGCTGAAAGGGAGTGCAAAACAGTCCGAAAGGCAAGAAAAACTCGAGCGTATTGCAAAAGGAGAAGTGGACCTGGTCGTGGGCACACATGCGCTCATCCAGAAGGATGTCAGTTTTAACAATTTAGCCCTGGCCGTCATCGACGAGCAGCAGCGCTTCGGGGTCGAGCAGAGGTTTGACCTCACGCAGAAGGGACGTCGCCCGGACATATTGCTGATGACGGCGACGCCTATCCCCCGCACACTGACTCTCGCCTGTTTTGGGGACATGGACGTGAGCGTCATCGACGAAATGCCCCCTCAGAGGCAGCACGTTAAGACGGCCTGGCTGCTCCCGAATAATTGGAAAGCCGCTTACAAAAGTGCCCTGAAAGAGTTGCAGGCCGGACGTCGTGTATTTGTCATCTTTCCCCTTGTGGAGAATAATGAAGAAATGCAAATGACGAGCGCAACGGAAGCTTATGATATAGTGAAAAACGGGATTTTCAAAGACTTCCCCTGCTGCCTGCTGCACGGCCGCATGTCGGCTGAAGACAAAAGAAAAACGATGGAAGGTTTCAGAAAAGATTACCAGGTCATGGTGGCCACGACGGTCGTTGAGGTCGGAATAGATGTCCCCGACGCCACCGTAATGATCATTCAACATGCCGAAAGACTGGGGCTGTCCCAGCTTCACCAACTTCGCGGCCGTGTGGGACGTGACAGATACCCCGGCGTTTGTTATCTGCTGGGCGCCCCGACGACCGAGGAAGGCAATGAGCGGCTGGAAGTTCTCACCTCCACCAACGACGGCTTCAAAATTGCTGAGGCGGACTTGCGTTTAAGGGGGCCTGGCGAATTATTCGGGACCCGGCAAAGCGGCATGCCGGAGTTTCGCTGCTTCGATTTTTCCGATCTGAAACTGTTGAATGAGGTGCAGAAAGATGCGATGAGACTTTTAGAGGAAGACCCCGAATTAGC
>JAGYMJ010000559.1 GCA_018400625.1 Planctomycetota bacterium | reverse complement strand
GGCGGGGCTCAGCTGGGAACAGTTCCCTGGGACAAGGCCATTCCGGTGGTCGAATGACCGGCGTCGATTTTCTCTCTCAGCAGCATTTCGGCGGCGGCGGGGGCGGCGCCGGGGCCGCGGGGCAAGACGGCGGAGCTTCCAGGGATAACCCCGAAAGAGGCGCCGGCGGCGACGGTGTAATGTCCGCGATTACCGGAAATGAACAGCTCTATGCAGGCGGGGGCGGGGGCGGCTCCACTCAAAGTGACTATATGGCCGCCGGAAGTTACGGAGGCGGCAGCGGCGCCGCCGTCATTGATGGAACCCAACATCCCGCTTCAAAGGGCCAACCGGCAACGGGTGGCGGAGGAGGCGGAGGAGCTATGGGCGTCGTTGACGGAGCCGAAGGCGGATCCGGTATCGTCGTTATCCGTTACGAAATACCATCCGATATGCCCTTGCCGATGACCCTTGCCGATAGCGAGACCGGAAGCGTAGAATTTACTCATCATAATGAGGTTGAGCTGTTGAATTTTCATGTTCCCGAGGGGTACGACGCCTGTCAGATAACCGAATCAGACGACGAATCGGCCATCGCGCCCGGAGAATGGGCCGATATCGAAGAATTACCCGCAACAGTCGCGTTTTCCCTGCCGGATGAGGATGCTCAAATTAACCTGTATGCATGGTTCAGAAACAGCGAAGACGGCTCTCCTCTGCTGGGCGCTTACGGTCGGATCGTTTATACGCAAACGGAACCGCAGGTGCGAGTGCGGGAAAACATTGAGCTGGAAAGCGCCGGGTTTTCCGTCCGTATCCTGCCGGAGGACATTGATGCGGGATCCGAAACCGGCTCGTTCAATCAACAGCCGGTCGGCATGCACAGAAAAGAGGTCGTACTGCTGGACGGCCCCTCTTCCGATGCCACGCCGGAAGAACCTTTTGTTACTCTCAATGCAGCCGGAGACTATGAGGTGGCTTTGAGAATGATGAATTCCGCCGGGACGGAAGTGCAGTCAACGGAAAAGTGCACGGTAACGGTTGCGGAAGCTGTTGACCCGCCGGATGACGGCGACCGATACGTGGCCGCCGGCAATCTGTCCGCCGAGCCGCCTTATGATTCCTGGGAGACGGCCGCTTCCTCCCTGCAGGATGCGGTTAATGCCGTGGAGACACCCGGCGAAACAGTACTGGTGTGGTCGGGCAAATATACCGCACCGGACAACGCGGCAGCCGGCGACGACGGAGACTTCAATGTCGTATTTATCGACAAACCGGTGACCCTCCGGTCGGTTCACGGGCCGGAAAAAACGGTGATTGACGGTGAGGGTAGCCACAGGCCGGTCGGCGTAAGGTATAGCCGGGCGGAACCCTGGCTGGTCATCGATGGATTCCATCTGACCAATGGATATGCCTATCTTGGAGGGGCGGTCTTTTGTGATCACGAAACTTCCTCGGGCAGGTATATGAATATCGAAATTCACGATGGCCTGCTGTCCAACAACGTCGCGGAGAACCACGGCGGCGTCTATTATGCCGGCACAGGTACGCAGGACCAACGTGTGAAGTTGACGGTGACCGACAGCGTTGTTCGCGCTAACCGCGCGGTTCATGGTGGCGGCGGGGCCATTTACCGCTCGACATTCAGTTCGATGACGATACGCGGTTCGGTGTTTGAGGATAATGAGGCGTCCGGCAGCGGCGGCGTGCTGAGGTTTGATTCCAACAATCGACCTGCCGTTATTGAAAACACGGTCTTCCGAGGTAATCGGGGAAGTATGGGCGGGGCTCTGTTTTCTTCCCGTCTCAGCCTGACCATGCGCAACTGCCTCTTTTATGAGAATGTTGCTTCCCAGGGGGGAGCTATCTATCTGGGTCGCAAACCGCGTATGACCCTGGATAACTGTACAATTGTCAATAACCGTCATACTTCAGGCGCCGGCGCGGCGGGAATATATCTCAGGCATAATTTGCGGGACGACGATTATTTCCTGCTGCGAAATTCGATACTGTGGGACAATACCGGCCCGAACGACGACATAGCGCTCGGGCCTTACGCCCCTGTTTCCCGGTTCGTGAATAACTGCATGCCGGCCGATGCTCTGGAGGGTTATGAAGGTTTTGAAGACGAGGGGAATATCAACGAACCGCCCCTCTTCGTTGATGCCGAGGCGCACGATTATCGTTTATCCGAGGGTTCTCCCTGCCTCAACGCCGGTATAAACCTGGAATGGATGGAGGATGCTCAGGATTTAGGCGGCAATTCACGCATAAACAGCGAGACGGGAACTGTTGATATAGGGGCTTATGAGAGACAGTAAAATGACCAATGAAAAGGGAATGAGGGTACTGTCGCCGACCGGCATTTTAGGGTATGGGTTCCCCGCTGCGTCTTTTGAACGCGGCATTGGTAGGGAACCGGATTATATAGCTGTGGATGCCGGCAGCACGGATCCGGGGCCTTATTATCTCGGGTCGGGCAAACTTCTGGTCGGTGCGGACAATATCAGAAGAGATCTTCGGATCATCCTGCCCCCGGCGGTTGAAAACAACATCCCGGTCATTATCGGTTCGGCCGGCGGCGCCGGCACGGCGGAACATCTTTCTCAAGTCGAGGCGATTATCGGACAGATAGCCTCTGAAAACCGGTTGAATTTCCGGCTTGGAACCATCAAAGCGGATATTGGGAAGGACAGGGTCTTGGAATCTTTTGACGCTGGCCGTATTACTGCAACGGCCGCGGCGCCCGGGTTGCGGCGGGAAGATATAATGGAAAGCACGGAAATTGTGGCTCAAATGGGCCATGAACCGATAATTGAAGCGCTTGAGCGAGGGTGCGAAGTGATATTATGCGGCCGGTGTTATGACCCGTCCGCTTTTGCCGCCGGCCCTATAAAAACCGGCTTCGGATGGGGTTTAGCTTATCACATGGGCAAAATCCTTGAGTGCGCCGCTATAGCTGCGGTTCCCGGCAGTGGGCGAGACTGTGTGCTGGGAACTATTGCAGGAGATCATTTCCGGCTCGAGGCCCTCAATGACGAGCGCCGTTTTACCGTGGCCTCCACTTCCGCGCATTCCCTTTACGAGAAAAGCGACCCCTACCGCCTGCCCGGTCCGGGAGGGGCTATTGATCTGACGCAGACGCATTTCGAGGCTGTAAATGACCGGGTTGTGAAGGTTTCAGGAAGCCGTTTTGTCCCCACAGACGAGTATATGATTAAGCTGGAGGGCGCGAAACCGCAGGGGCATCGAACGGTTTCAATAGCGGGTGTGCGTGATCCGATTCTCATTGAAACAATTGATGATGTCATCGCCTCCGTCCAAAATGAGGCAGAAGAGAATTTTGCCGAACACAAAGACAAATTTCAGCTTGTGTTTCATGTGTACGGTAAAGATGGGGTGATGGGCGTGCGGGAACCGGTTAAGGATGTGCTTTCGCATGAACTTGGGTTAGTCATGGAAGTTATAGCGGAGACGCGCGGGCTGTCGGAATCGGTCTGCTCTTTTGTGCGTTCCACTTTTCTCCATTACGGTTATCCGGGCAGGGTTTCCACGGCGGGCAATTTAGCGTTCCTGCACAGCCCTTCCGACATCTATTGTGGTCGGGTTTACGGTTTTTCAATTTACCATCTCATGCCGGTTGATCATCCTGAAGAATTGTTTCCTGTAAAGGTCAGAGAACTGTGAAAACTAAAAAAATAACAGAAATGGCCGACGTCATACGCAGCAAGAATGCCGGCCCCTATGAGCTCACTCTGGATGTGATATTCAAGAGTGAAGCCCATTATTCAGCGGTCAAAGAATCCGGTTTTTTCAGCAAAGAGTTGATTGCTGATTTATATTCGATAAGTCCGCAAGAGGTTATAGATATAATATTTTTCGATCCCGCTCGGGCATTGAAGGTCACACTCAAGCGTGAAATACCGTGTGGAGGTATCGGCGACAGTGACATATATGGTGCTCAGCAGCATGGTCCGCTGCTGAATCTTAAAATTCCTGTTTAACTTTTTTTGATTTGTCAGGTTTGCAGTGAGCCCCTTGAGGGGTTCCGTCAACCTCAACATAAAATGCCAGTATTGGATGTATATATCAATTAAAATGTGGTCATGCCATTAGAGAGCGAGGAACCCCTCAAGGGGTTCATTACAAATCTCTGACATGATTTTTCATCTTGCATATAAGCTTACGAATATAACTTTATTCTCCCCCTGGGCAGAAACGCGGCGGGCGAGGCCGGGGTGGGGCGGATCCATTTGTAGTGCAGAAATACCGCTCCACCGGGACAAGCCCGGCGGTAACGTGTTTCACTAAATATTTAAGGTCGGACCCCAGGGGAAGAGCAGATGTAAAACGCACAACTTTGAAAGAGATATTTTTGAATATTTCCCAAACAGGCTTGTGTAACAACACCTGGTTTCTTTATGAAAGCGGGGCTCGCCGCACCACACTCCAAAGGAGAAATAGTCATGATGAAACCTCTCGTTAGTAATAGGCGTTCGAATCTTGCCGACACGCTCAGCAGCATTAAGCCCCATGACCATCTCTGTCTTCTTTACGAGAGCCGGGAAGAATGGATTGAAACAATCGTGCCGTTTATCCGTTCCGGCCTGGAGCGGGGCGAAAAATGCATCTATCTTGTTGATCTGCACACCGCGCAGGAAGTGAAAACGGTCTTCAAAGAAGCCGGCATGGACATTGAGGAACACGAAAGCAAAGGGCGGCTCAGTGTTGTTCATGAAAGAGATGCCTATACCCACGGAGGCTCATTTGATCCCGAGCTGATGATCACCTATTTACAATCAGAGACTGAAAAAGCGCTCTGCGAGGGTTTTTCCGCACTTCGGTTGACAGGCGAAATGAGCTGGGCCCTGCGCGGTTACAGCGGTGCTGAAAGGATTTTGGAATACGAGTCAAAACTCAACAGTGAACTCTTTCCCCAATACCCGTGTTCAGCCCTTTGCCAGTATGACCGGCGTAAGTTTGACCCTGAAACCATCAAGGGGGTGGTGCTGACCCATCCTCTGCTGATCAGAAAAGGACAGATCCACCGAAATTTCTACTACCTTGAGCCCGAGGAATACCTCACTTATAAAAAAGACGAAACCGAAGTCGAGCATTGGCTGAACAACCTCGAGCGGGAAAAAAAGAACCTGGAAAGCCTGCGTGCAAGCAAAGAAAAACACCTGGCTTATGAAAAAACGGTATCTGCAATCCATAAAGAACTCTCGAAAAAGGATTCGGAGCGGGACCCCGTCATAAAATCACTGGAGCTTCTGCTCAATCTCACCGATGCAAACCGTGCATATATTTTTAAGAACACTGGGGAAGGAGAAAATCTTGTCCATTCGATGACGTATGAAGTGTGCTCATCCGGAACTCAGCCGGAGATTCATAACCCTGAGTTTCAAAATATCCCCTACACGAACAGGGAGCGGTGGAAAGAACTTTTTTTACAGGACAAACCTGTATTCGGTCTGATAAAGGATTTTCCCGAAAAAGAACGGGATATACTTGGCACGCGCAATGTTCTTTCAATGCTGGCACTTCCCGTTTTTGTGGAAGGAGACTGGTATGGCTTTATTGGTTTTGACGACACAGATAATCCCCGGCAGTGGAAAGAAGAGGATATTACATATGTCGATACATGTGCGGACAGTTTAGGCTCTTATTTTGCAAGGAAGCTAGCGGCGCAGAAGTTGCAAAAAAGCAAAAGACACCTCTCAGCCACGCTGCGTTCGATCGGCGACGGAGTGATCACCTGCGACCGGACGGGACTTGTCACTCAACTCAACCGTGAGGCCGAAAATCTCACCGGCTGGAGCGCCAACGAGGCGACGGGAAAGCCCCTGGAGGAGGTCTTTCAAATCGTCAACGCCCAGACACGCGAACTTGCCGAAAACCCGGTGAAACGCGCCCTTAAAGAAGGGACTATTGTCAGTTTGGCCAATCACACTATGCTTATTGCACGGGACGGCACAAAGCACCAGATCTCCGACTCCTGCGCGCCGATTAAAGAGATTTCCGGCAATGTTACCGGCGCTGTGCTGGTATTCCGGGACGTTACCGAAAAATACCGCCTGCAGGAGCACATTCGCGAAAGCGAAGAGCGCTTTCAGAAGATGATGTCCCTGGTGCCGGACCTGATCTCTATCCATGATCCTGACATGAATATTGTCTACAGCAATTGGAACGGCTTTGGGGCCGTTCCTGAAGAGGAAAGGGTATTGCATACCAAGTGTTACAAAACCTATCGTGGTTTTGATGATGTATGCCCCGATTGTCAGGCGCGCAGCGTTTTCCAAACAAAAAAAACTTTACGTGAAGAAGTGGAACATCCCGACGGGAACTGGGTTGATCTGCGGGTCATACCCGTTCTGGGAGACGATGGTGAGGTAAAATATTTTGTGGAGTGGGTCAGGGACATAACTGACCGCAAGCAAGCGGAACAGGCGCTTCGTGAAAGCGAGCAGCGTTACCGATTTCTCGTGGAAAATGCGCATGACCTGATATGGAAGATCGAACCGGATGGTGTCTTCTCCTATGTCTCCCCTTCGTGGAAAGCGACCCTCGGCTATGAGCCGTCCTCTACGGTGGGCAAAAAATTTCAGTCATTTGTGCATCCCGATGACATTGCAAAGTGCGAGCGGTATCTGAAGGATGTCATCGATGCCGGTGAATCGCTGCCCGGGCCGCGTTACCGGGTTCAACACGCCGACGGCACCTGGCGTTGGCATGAAACCTCTCTCTCGCCCGTCTTAAATGACGACGGATCGGTAATGTATGCAGTGGGCGTATCAAGGGATATCAGCGAACAAAAAAAGAGGGAGAAGCAACTGAGCCTTCAATCGCTCGTGCTCAACCAGGTCGAGGATCGCGTGACCGTGACGGACCTTGACGGTAAAATAACTTATGTCAATGACGCCGAATCCAGGGCAATGGGTTACCGCCGTGACGAGCTGATCGGCAACTCCACGGAGATATTTGGAGAGAACCCCGAACGGGGCGCCACCCAGCAAAAAATTGTTGAAGAGACGTTAAAGAACGGGAAGTGGCGTGGCGAAGTCATTAACCGGACGGCCGACGGCAAAGAACTCATCATGGATTGCCGCACGCGCTTGGTGTTGGACGAGCACGGCGACCGGGTCGCCCTGGCCGGCATAGCAACGGATATCACCGACCGGAAAGTCGCCTATGAGCGGGAAAAACTGACCATGAACGCGCTTAAAACACTCAATGAAGTATCCTCTTCAAAAGATTCGATTCAAGGTGTCATCGCTTTAATCAAAGAATACCTGGGCGCTGAAGCGGTCGGCCTGCGAGTGCGGAAAGGGGAGGACTACCCCTATTTTGCCGCTGAGGGGTTTTCAGACGATTTCATAGCGAACGAGAACGAGCTGGCCGCTCGCGACAAACAGGGTAATGTGTGCCGGGATCAAGAGGGGAATGTCAGTCTGGAATGCACTTGCGGCCAGGTGTTATCCGGACAAGCCGATCTCTCCAATCCTCTGTTCTCCCCTGACGGCAGCGCATGGTGCAATAATTCTTCCGATTTGCTGGATATTCCAGACAACCAGGAACCGCGAATCCATCCCCGCAACCGATGCATCCATGAAGGCTACCGTTCTGTTGCGCTGATCCCGCTCCGGGCGGGCAATGAAATCATCGGGCTGCTTCACCTGGCTGACCGGAGCGCCGATTTTTTCGATTCCGAACAGATTCAATTCTTCGAGGGACTCGGGCACAGCATCGGCATAGCAATTCATCGAAAGCTGGTTGAAAATCAATTGCAGGAGAGTGAAAAATTCACAAGAAAGGTTTTGGACAACCTACCTGTCGGCGTCGCAGTGAATACGGTGGATCCCGGGGTCGAGTTCCGCTACATGAACGATAATTTCCCGAATATCTACCGGACGACACTCAAAGCGCTCCAAAAACCGGATACTTTCTGGGAGGTGGTGTACGAAGATCCGGAACGACGGGAAAATATCCGCCGACGGGTCATGGAGGATTGCGCGAGCGGCGATCCGGATCGCATGCAGTGGGATGACGTTTCCTTCACCCGCAACGGAGAAGGCCCTTTTTACATCAGCGCCAAAAACATTCCCCTGGAGAACGGTAAGGTGATATCCACCGTCTGGGATACAACCGAGCGCAACCGCCTGACAAACGATCTGATAAGGTCAGAGAAACTGGCCGCCGTCGGCGAACTGGTGGCCGGGGTTGCTCATGAGATAAAAAATCCTCTCAACACCATGCTGGGGTTTACAGAGCTGCTGCTGGCACAGAATGAGTTTCAAGAAGGGCTGCGGGAGGATATACAAAGAATTCAGTATGCCGCCCAACGCGTGAACACCATTACGGACGGTCTGCTGGATTTTGCCAGAGAGGACAAGCAGGAGAAAGCCGAGGTTGATATCAATGAAGTGCTGAGGGAGACGTTGAAGTTGAAACGGTACCATTTGGAGTCAAAGAACATTAAGATCGAGGAGATATTCGACCCGGATCTGCCGCCTGTCATTGCGTCGAAAGGTCAGATGGAGCAGGTATTCATGAATATTATCAACAATGCCGAATATTTTATGAGCGGAAAACAAGAAGGTGGGACTCTTACTCTCCGCACCTCGCAGACGGAATCTCGGGCAAAGATAGAGATTCTTGACACCGGGCCCGGTATCCCCGAAGATTCACTTTATGAAATTTTTTCTCCATTTTTCACCGGCAAGCCGGAAGGAGAAGGAACCGGACTGGGACTTTCGGTGAGTTACGGTATTGTCGAGGAACACGGTGGGTTTATCGAGGCCGACAACAGATGCGAAGTTGAAGGAGCGATCTTTACAATCTGTCTGCCTTTAACGGTGTAAAAAAGATGTAATATGGACTGCGAGAAGTTCTGTG
>JAGYMJ010000558.1 GCA_018400625.1 Planctomycetota bacterium | reverse complement strand
TCCTCGCATTCTTCTTCAGAAATCAGACCGGTATCCACGCAGGCTTTTTTTAGCGCATTATCACCTATAGTTGCTCCTGTAAACTGTCCACCATATTTCCTGGCATCGGCGATCTGTTTTGGAGAAACCAGTCCTTTATTCACAAGGATACGCCAAAAAGACTGACCGGTACGCTCCTGCTGGGTCAAAGCGTCCTGGAGCTGTTGCTCGCTGATATAGCCGCTGTGGACGAGATGATTCCCAATTTTAACATCGTAAGCTTCTCCGGTCTGTTCGGCTTTATCGATTTCATCTGATGTAATCCATCCCCCTTCAAGCAGCTTATCTTTAACTTTTTTCCCGAACTCTTCCGGTTCAATATCGGCCAGGGGTTTGTTAAGAAAATCCCATATCCTTTTGAACATATCTTTGTCCACATCATGACGCAAAATATCCAGCAATTTCCTGCCTGTGCGCTGTTCTTTCCTGATAGCTTCCAGCAAATTAGTTCTAATCTCTCCCTGCGCATGGCTGAGAATTTCTTGAAGCCCTTCATCCTGGGCTTCATCTTTACCGAATCCGTCATTTAAATACTCTTCATTTGTGTCTTTCTTTTTTTCTGGCATATAATGCACCTCTGATTTGTCGAGAGCGAGTTAGAAAAATGAGTTTGCTGGTATTTGAACAAACAACTTTTCCCCGGGAACGCGGACATTTACTCCAGACCGGGGAGAACCCACAAACCATTCAACGGTTTAAACATGCGTATTAAACGTCTTCTCACTACAATTAAAGATAAGACATAAAGCAATAAAAGCTTACATATGTTTTACCCTTTATTAAATGATAACCATCATTGCAAAGAAATGCAATCAAATAACTAAAAATTCCCTCCCTTTTATATTCCGAGCCAATGCACGAACTATCATTAGCTGAAAACATAGTGAAAACCGTTTTGAAAACGGACGGTGTAACAGTCAACAATTTACAGTCACTACATATTAATTGTGGAGTTCTTTCCGGCGCCAATATTGAATCCTTAAAGTTTAATTTAGAGCTGGTTGGCGAACAATCCGGGTTAGAGGATGTCGATTTTGTTATTCACCCAACACCTGCAAAATTGCAATGCGGATGCGGTTACTGTTATAATTCTGATTCCATTTTTTGTTTATGCCCTCAATGCGGAAGTTCAGACCATGAGGTGATAGACGGCGGGGAGGTATCAATTGAATTCGTGGAGATTATCGAAGATGGCTAAACTCAAGCTCAAAGTTTCGGCGTCAGAAAAAAATGCGAAGGCGGCAGAAGAAAACCGCAGATTGCTCAAAGAAAACAATGTATTTACGATGAACCTCATTGGCTCACCCGGCTGCGGAAAGACCTCCATATTAGAATATACGGCCAAAAACTGCGAAGGACGTTTTGCGGTCATCGTTGGGGATGTCAAAACCGCTCTTGACGCCGACAGAATACTGGACTGCGATATACCTGCATACCCTATCGAGACGGATGGCGGATGTCACCTGACAGCCGGACAGATAGGAAAAATAATTCAACAGATTGACCTCTCAAGTATAGATTATTTATTCATAGAAAATGTAGGCAATCTTGTATGCCCTTCGACATTTGATCTTGGTGAAGATGTAAAGATTGGCGTTTTAAGCATTCCGGAAGGGGATGAAAAGGTCAGAAAATACCCGGCACTTTTCTCAAGAACACAAGTTGTATTTATCAACAAAACCGATCTTCTTCCCCATTGCCGATACGATCTTGCTAAGGTAGAGGATGATTGCCGGATGGCGCAGCAAACAGTACAAATATTCCAGGTCTCCGCCACAATTGGTGAGGGGTTTGAAGGTTGGATGGACTATTTAAAAAACTGCCGAACAGAAAAACATACTTAATATATCATCTGCTTTGAAGCCCGGTCAGGCGTAAGCCCTCAGTAAAACACGTTGTTGCCCCACCGTAGATATTCAGTGAACCCCTCAATGCTTTTTCCCTTTGATTGAACTTATCGCGGCATGTGACCGTATTCAACATGTTCCTCATGACGCGGATCAATCCCATAAATGCGCAGATCGCGATAGCATGCTTCCATTCCGACCATTTGACGAAAACCGACCTTCCCTCCGCCGAGCACCGGACCGTATGTTCGACCGTCATCATAGAAATCAATGGCCACTTTGCCATCGACCGCGAGTTGTATATGCCCCCCGTTTTTCATCACTTCGATCTTGTGGATGTCCGTAGAACCCCGCGGTATCACATGGGGACCAACCGCAGGCATGTAAAAGCCGTGGTTCTTGCGCAGATTGACCGAAAATCGCGAATGTACATAATAGGAGATGTGGTAGGCGTCAATATCTCCACGCGTATAATGACCGAAACTCCTTCCGTCGCGTTCGGCCAGACCGGGATCGAATATGGATCGCCCGTTGTAACCTCGAGCCGAGAAAAAAAAGATGGCCAGATTGTTGTCTTCCCTCGGGTTTTCCCTCTGGAACTTCCACTCAACGATATAATTGTCCGGCGTCGTTTCCGGACACCAATGCACGAAATGGGCCCGGCGATCGGGGTCCCCCGGATCAGCGGAGACCATGCGCATCCAACCACTATCGAAATCGATCTCCCCCGGCCCCTCCAGTGCCCAATCCTCGACGTGGTCAGACCCGCCCAGGGGGTTTTCGTAGAGAATATCGCCTCTGTTCCGCTCGATCACATACCGGGCGTCCTGGCACGCACCCATCCGGAGATCATTGGTGCCCCGGTAAAGCGCGGTAACCCGCCGCCGAAGCTGCTCCGGATCGATACGCCCCCCGCTGAGTCTCACTTTCGCCACCGCGAAGCGATCGAGATTAATATGCAGATTCTCGACCGGGCGTATCTTCCAGACCGGCCAGCGATTATGAACATGGATAGGCGTACCGTTGATATAACCATTCGCCGTACCGCGTTCAGTGTCCCAGTCGTAGGCCACGTGATACCAGGCGGGTCCGTCAATGGCCGGCTGCTGCACACGGAGCCGCCGCCAGGTTCTGTCCCAGCCCAAAAACATCTGGAAC
>JAGYMJ010000557.1 GCA_018400625.1 Planctomycetota bacterium | reverse complement strand
TATAAGAGCATTTAATGGATGCCGGCACTCCCCCTCCGGCTACTTCCCCCTCGCATTTGCTTTTGATCCGAATATGCGGTATTATCCAGTATTATGAATAAGTCGCATAATCCCTTGATTCAATCCTTCGGAAAGTTTCTGCTAAGGACGGGAAAAACCAGCAGACGAGAGCTGCCTTTTTATCAGAACGGGGTCGATGCCGCGTATCAGCATGCAGGTGCGGCCCGGTCGCAACCACTGCCGGCCGACGCTGAAACCGCTTTCCGGGAGGATCCGCGCAGCACGATAGTGCGCCGCCATCATAAATCACCGATGAGCATGCAGCAGCGCGTCCGGGACGCGGCACACGCTGCGAAGATCCTCAAACATGTCACCGTGCATGCGCGGCGGCACGGCTTCGCCAACCATCTTGTGGGAAAGGATAATCTCCAGTGAAAATATTTTTAAAGCGAAATCATTAACTTAATGAATAATGAAAAGAGCATCAGAAATAGTTGAGTTCGTGAAAAATGGGAGAGTTCCAGAAAAGAGGATTGTTTCCGCCACATTCGGCAGAAAATGGGTAGAACAGGCTTTTGGGCGCCCGGTTCATTCCGTCGCCGACTACCTTGAGGCCATGCGCCTCACCGAAGTGGACAACATCGCCGGCCTTTCCACGGATTACGAAAAATGCAATCCTCGTTTAGCCTGGCGCGAAATTCGTCGGGAAAAACAGCAGGACGGATATATCGTCACCGAAGAAATTGCTGCACCACATGCCACCCTGGTCAGAGCAAGGGAGCTGAAACCAGGTTTCGATCCATGGACGTGTCAACCCGTCATAAAAACGGAGGATGATTTCGGGAAGGCCGAATGGTACGCCACTGAAGCAGCAAGGTGTGCGCCTCTTTTGATTGAAGGCTGGGAAAAAGAATTGGGAATAATTGATGGAGAAGCTGTTTGCGGGGTTACGCTGCTGCTGCCCATAGAAATGTATTATTTTATTTCATATGCCGATCAGTGCATCATGTATATTGATTACCCTGAACAGTACAGGAAAACGATGGATGTCATTCAGGAATCGAATAAGGTGATTGCTGAAGCGGCTTTGGAAGCAGGGGTTGACTTTATCGTCATGGGCTCCGGCGGCTTCGAGCTTTTTTCTCCTGATATTTTCAGAGAAGCGGTGGTCCCCTACGCAAAGGAGATGTGTTCGTTCATCCGCGAACACGGTGGGTTGAGTTTATATCATATGTGCGGGCATTCTCTCGAGATCGCCCGTCTCGGACTGCTGAATGAAATACACATGGATATTTTCGAAACATTCTCCCCACCACCCTGCGGGATAGTGGGGAATCTTGCGGAAGCACGCGCCATGCTTTCTCAGGATATCTGTTCGCGGGGCAATCTGCCGGTGGAACTCCTGCGGAATGGGTCACCGACAGAAATCGCCGGGGAAGCGAAGAAATTAGCGGATATGACCAAGGACTGGAAGCATATTGTCGGCATTGCCGACACTGTCATGGCGGGAACCACGCCCGAAAACATCAAAATTTTTGCCCGTGCCGCCCGGGGGGAACTCTAAGATTCAGGGGTAAAGCTTGAACGAACATCACACCGGCGACTTCCCATCAGCCCGGGGCACTTTTTCCCCTTTTACGCCGCATCTGTCGTTTGCACAATTATCGTCAATCCGGCAGACGGTGGTCGCCGGTCAAGGGGCAAATTTACTCTGCCCCCATTAAAGTTTTTGCTCAGCTTTTTTCAAAAAGCGAAATCCTTCGATTTTATGACAAACCTAAGAACATTATGAATCATTCAATACCTGTCATTGACGCCGTCGATATTGTCGTTGCAGGTGGAACATTGGCCGGTGTTAGTGCCGCCCTTGCCGCCGCCCGAAAGGACGCCCGGGTTTTCCTTGGAACGGAGAAAACCTACCTGGGGGATGATGTCTGTGCCGGCGGCCGGTTTTGGTTACCGGATGATGAAGACCGCTCCCACCCGCTTATTAAAGGTATTTTCACCGATCACAAAGGGACTGACGTTTCTTCGGCCCGCCCCAACGATGTGAAACGCCGGTTGGAAGACGCATTGCTTGATGCCGCAGTGTCCTTCCTTTACAACTGCTGTCCGGCTGACCTTTTGCTGGATGGGAACGGCGATGTGGCGGGCGTTGTGTTCACCGGCAAATACGGCCCCTTTGCCGTGCAGAGCAAAACCGTTGTGGATGCCACCACTTACGGTGCATTGGCCCGTTCAGCGGGGCTTCCGATGAGCGAGTGGAGTGGCGGGGAGTTAACATTCAAACGTGTCGTCGCCGGTGACCTTAACGATAACAATGGCCGGACCGCGCATCGTGTTGTTTTACCGGGGAAATTTATTGACGAGACAACAGAAGAAACGGGTGGCGTTGATGTTGGGGAATACTCAATCGACATCCACCTGGACGGATGGACAGCCCGGGAGCTGGCACGGGCCGAACAGACTGTACGCGACATTACCTGGAACCCGGATCAAGTTTGGACGTCTGATACGGCCACTGTTGTACCGCCTGTGCATGTGGCCGGCATGGCGGCCGATCCGGGATTGACAGTGGACAACATTTCTGCAAGCCATTTTCGCACTCCCTGGGAGAGATTCTATGTTCTGGGGCCCTCAGCAGCCATACCGCGGCCCGTTGCGGGCGAACTGCTCAAAATGCCGGCGGCAATCGCAGCCGGAGACCTTTTGGGGAGGCATATGGCGGATGAAGTCAGAGGCATGTCGGAATCAGCACCGGATATCCAAAATCTCGTCCCTAAGAATACAGGGCATAAATCTGAGGGAAATGTCGTCGAGCCGGCGACCGGTCACCGGTTCCATCAGCAGGCTGATCTTGTTGTGGGGCAGCCCGCCGGTACTCATCTGCCGGTATTGGGTGAATACGACGTTGTGGTGGCGGGCGGGGGAACCGGCGGCGCACCGGCGGCCATAGCAGCGGCCCGGAACGGGGCGGAGGTACTGGTTTTGGAATCTCTGTTCGGCCTGGGAGGGGTCGGAACACTGGGGTTGATTGGCGGATATTATCACGGGAATCAGCAGGGGTTTACGGGGGAAATCACGGAAGGACTGAAAGAGATGGCCAACGCCAATGACTGCGAATTTTCACCCCATGGCTGGAATGTCGAGCATAAAGCGGAGTGGTTGCGAAAAAATATCCGGGAGGACGGCGGCGAAATATGGTTCGGCACAACGGTTACAGGTGCCCTGGTCGAAGGAAACGCTGTGAAGGGCGTTGTGGTCAACACCCCGTTGGGGCGCGGCCTGGTAAAAGGCGCTGTCGTTATTGACTCCAGCGGCAATGCCGATGTTGCAGCCGCGGCCGGAGCGGAATGCAAAATCGTGAGCGAAGAGGAATTGGCCGTGCAGGGAAGCGGCCTGCCGCCCAACCCCCTGAAAAAATCTTACGTTAATACCGATTTTACGTTTATCGACGATGGAGATCCGGTTGATGTGACCCGTTCCTTTTTGACGGCGCGCCGGAAATTCCGGGACTACTTCGACCTGGGGCAGTTGCCGGACACCAGGGAGCGGCGTCGCGTGGTGGGTGATATCGAGATGACACCGTATAATGTGTATATGGCGAGCACCTGGCACGATACAATTTGCTTGAGCCGCAGCAATTTTGACAGCCATGGTTTCACCACACATCCTCTGTTTTTTATTCAGCCGCCCGACAAGACAGTTTATAATGTATGGGTCCCGTTCAGAGCGTTTCTCCCCGCGGGCATCGACGGTTTGCTGGTCACGGGCCTCTCGATGAGCGCCCATCGGGACGTTATGCCGGTGCTCAGGATGCAGGCTGATGTTCAAAATCATGGCTATGCTGCGGGTTGGGCAGCGGCCCTGTCAGCGGTTCACGAGAAATGTTCCCTGCGCGATATAAACATGCGCGGTCTGCAGGGGAAATTGGTCGGGGAAAATATTTTACCTGATGCGGTTTTGGCGTTTGAAGATCGGTTACAGGCCCATCCGGTTTCCGTGGAAGAGTGCGCCCATGGTGAATTGCATCGGCATTGCGAACTCTCCGTACTGATGCTGAATCCGGATGAATCCGCACCGTTGCTCAGGGAACGGCTGCAGGTGGAACAAGACACGGAGAAAAAGGTCATCTGTGCGAAATTGTCGGCGTTTCTGAACGATCCTGCGGGTGAAGAAGTACTTATCAAAACGGTAGAGAAAAACGATTGGGATGAAGGGTGGAATTACCGCGGTATGGGGCAATTCGGCCGCAGTATGAGCTTTCAGGACGACTGCATTGTGGCGCTCGCATGTTTGAAATCGCAGCGTGCGAGCGAGGCGTTGCTCCGTAAGGCGTCCCAACTTGACGCAACCCATGCCTTTTCTCATTTCCGTGCCATCGCCCTGTTCGCCGAGGCTCTGCAGGAGAAAAAGTGGGCGGATAAGCTGGCAGAGCTTTTGAACAGGGAGGGAATATCCGGCCACTCTTTTCAGTCCTGCCATGAGGCGCTGAGCGACATACCGGCAAGCGCAACGGATAACTCGACAAGGAACAAATCTTTGCGTGAGTTGTATCTGGCACGGGCAATGTACCGCTGTGGTGATGATGCGGAAGAAACGGCCCGGCGCATTCTGGAAGAGTACAGTTCGGACATACGAGGGCATTACGCCCGGCATGCGGGGCGCATCTTGCAGCAAAATGCTGAGAACTTAGTTGAATGACTCTGTTTTGGTGGATAGAATCCTGTCAACGCGGGAATTTAATCAAATTTTATCGAGTAAATATTTGAGTCCTGCATCCTGAACCGCAGCCGTACAGGTTGACCTCTCAACCCTGTCAGGTCTTTTTTGCCGTTCCATGCGACTTTTTGGCCGATTTCGTTCCCATACAGCACTTCACTATCCTCTAAAGCATAACCTTCAATTGTCTCACCATCGGGACGGCACAGTTCAAAGCGTATCGTCCCAGCAGCCGAAGTTGAGTAATTGACAATGAGATTATCCCCGGAAAATACAAGGGGCCGGGTCAGGCATTCGCCAACTTCTATCCCCGTCCGGACGGAGGCAAAACCATCGGTACGGATCGTGCCGCGGCGCAGGCGAAGTGTGGGGTAGCCGTTATGTTCACACCAATAAACGCTGAGTTCTTCTTGTGATGTTTGCACCATCCCCCAAGCCGGATAGCAATTACGGTCAGCCCAATTCTCGGGTTCTGCGTTGGGGCGGATAAAAGCTTCGAGCCATCTATTGAACGAATAGCCGTCCCGGCTGCTTATCAGCAGAGCATCGCAGACACCCGAATCCATATGGTTAGGGATTTTCTTGCGTTGTCCCACATAGCGGGCCGGGGTTCCTATCAGGAGATGAGGGGCCCGTTCATAGGGGCGGATGCAATTGGTGTACATGTGCAAAGGAAGCTCGTCGCTGTAATCGATAGAAACAGGGTCAGACCAGTTGCGGAAGTCGTCGGAGCGGGAAGTCATGATGCCCCTGACTCCACGCCTGGGGCCGGAAGGCTCGCTGCCACGGTGATATTCTCTATAACACTTGCCCACGCTGTCCCAGAAGGCGAGGTTTTGAGAATCGAAGGCTCCCTTTGTGATGATCGGTTCTTTCTTGAGCAGTGTCCAATCAATACCATCAGGTGATCCATAGGCGGCTAATCCGCCATCATCATGGCCGGTAATGGCCTTGTACCGCTCTTTTTTCGGCACACCCCGACTGGTGTCGAGAAAAGGGGTAAAATATTGGCGGCCCTGCCATACCATATTGTTGGATTTCGAGCCCCGATAGTCGATTTTGCCGGCATCTACCCGTTCAAAATTAATGCCGTCCCTGCTGACGGCCAGACAGGTAGCTTCGGGCCGGCTGCGGTCACGGGTTCTATAATCATATTCACACGGGTTTTTATCGCTAATCATGTTGGCGCCTTTGTAATACATCAGGACCCGTCCGCTTTCCTTAAATATCGATACCGGCAAAAAACAGCCGTTACAATTACCTTCCCATGGTTTATCCATGTTGAATATGATTTCACGCGGCACCGGACTGTGCAGCTGCCGGCTCGCCCCTCCGCTGAGACTGTCGATAAGGAAATCATCGATGAAAAGTTCCAGACGGTTATCGATATCGATGATCTCCGAAGGGCTTCCTTTAACCCGCAGTGAAGGGCTTGTCCATTGTTCATCATTGGCCAGCAGGGGGTCATTCAGGATGGATTTGAAGTTTCCGCTCCGCAGCTCTTGAGGCCCGCCTATGGCGAGAGTGGAGCTGCCTTTTCCTGAGACGAAACGCGCCGCCAGAAGGTTGTGCCCTTTATTGAAGTCCGCTTCGAACACACGGTCACGGATCGACGGAGGGAACGGCATCTCTTCCTTTCGGCCGTCGTAAAGTTTTTCACCGTTGATCCATATCTCCAGCCATAGATCGGCACCGAAGCCCAGAGTGACTTTCTGTGCTTTTATGCTTTTCATCGGGATGAAGATATAGGCTACCCGGCCGCAAGCTCTGGAGTCGGACGGCTGATACATCAATTTGCTGTAAGGCGGATCGGTCAGAAGAGGCCGCAAGTCCGCCTGGTAGTTCAAAGTTTTTATGCTATGAGGAGTAACTGCCTCACCATTAACGGTCATCGTTGTCGGGATTTTTTGCAAAACCTCGGGAGATAAAACCGGGTCTTCTCCATCGGCCGCCTTTTTTAAGCGCAGCCGCGACGTTTCATTGAGGAGATCATGGTCCGCTTCCCGCGGATGGCTCGTATCCTTTTGGTTCTTTTCAGGTTTGATGAAAACGGTCCATTCATCGGGAAACTCGATATCCCCATGAATGGGAGTGACATCGAGATCGGAGCGGTTTATATCTTTGTTTGAGGGGAGGCTCTTTTGCTCGGTCATATTATTCACCAATCAATGATTTTCTTTGTTACATTGCAGATATTCAGTGTACCACCTGGCATCCTGCCGTGCCTTGTTCACGGTGGGGATGCGACGGGTTCATGGAGGACTTGCGTAATATTTATAGGGACTCAGCCATATCGATACTAATTTCTTTTCCCTCAATGAAGACTTTCTCAACGGTTGAATTTATATCGAGCGGGTCGCCGTCAAGCACGATTATGTCGGCATCTTTCCCTTTTTCCAGCGAACCGACACGGTCATCAATCCCGCATATTTGAGCTGCATAGATGGTTATGGATTTCAGAGCTTCCATGGTATCCATGCCGGCGCGTACTGAATAGGCCGCCATCAGGTTGATGTATTTAGTGCAAATGACGGGCGAATCGGTCATTAAAGCCACCTTCACGCCCTTTTTATTCAATATATCGGCAGTTTTGAGCGTTCGGGCGGATGTTTCCCTTTTTGACTTGGGCGACAAAGAGGGGCCGATGACGACCGGTACATCTTTTTCGGCCAGATAATCGGCTATTAAATGCCCTTCGGTAGCATGTTCAATAACTAAATCGAGATCAAACTCCTCGGCGATCCTTACAGCGGTCACCATATCATCGGCCCTGTGGGCGTGTATTCTTGCCTTCTGTCCCTTTTCCAGGAGAGGTTTGAGCGCTTCAAAAACAAAATTATCCCTTTTGTTGTCCTCATTATTGTCAAGGTATTTTTGGGCTTCCCAAAGTGTTTTCCTCAATATACCGGCGATCCCCATACGGGTGGACGTCCCGTTTTCTTTATGAGCATTCTTAGGATTTTCACCAAGGGCCATTTTCATGCCGGTCGGGTTTTTAATGACCAGTTCATCGACAATATTCGAACCTGCAGTTTTCAAGGCGACAGATTGTCCACCGATAGGATTCGCCGAACCGGGCATAACATTAACGGTAGTTATTCCCGATTTGACAGCCTCCTTCATGCCTATGTCGTCGCATTTTATGCCGTCTATAGCTCTTATATGCGGAGTGATGGGGTCGCTTGATTCGTTCTGGTCAACCCCCTCCCGCCCTTCTCCTTCTTCGCGTAATCCGGTATGACAATGGGCTTCGATTAAACCAGGTATGACAGTTTTGCCCTTGACATCGATGACTTCGGCATTTGACGGTATATCAATGTTCTCGCCCATATCTTCTATTTTGCCATCATTTATAAGTATAGAACCGATAAAGAGTTTGCCTGCAACCGTATTTATTGTTCCACCTGACAACACTTTCATTGTTTTTTGCTTTTCAGTATCCACAAATTTAACCTCAAGAGAAAATCTTTGTTCCGATAAATGTTGCAAACTCTCTGTTTAATAAATAGGTTAGCGGATGGAAAGTCTTTTTGCAAATAGCTCTCATGTCTCCAGCCGCTATCAGCGCTCTTCGTGGATGTATGCAATATGCTCGTTGCAATTTATTATCAGGCGTATTGTCGGGGCGCGGTTTTTAGGGCATTTCCGTGCATTGAACCGCTGCCGCCGCTTGTCCTGGTTCATTTCACAGAAAATTCTTTCGCCTGCTCTGAAAGCGAGTAAGCGGCCGGCAGCGGTGAGAAAACTCCGGTTGCATTCTTCCTGTCCTTGCATTATAATGTTTTCTTATTCCAGCAGGTAGAATAGTGATCATCTTTTTTTCAGGAGCTTAAACATGCTCATCAATGTCCATACGCATATCATTGAAGGCCAGGATGTTAAAGAATGGTATGAATGTCAGCAGATGGAGGCGGCGGATGTAACGGTGGTTTTTGGGGATTTCGACAAATGTTCAGAAGCTGCTGAAGCGTTTCCGAACCGCGTAATTCCCTTCGGGCAATTGGATGGAGACAATATCAGTCCACAACTTGTTGATGAATTTAATGAGCGTGGTTTCAAAGGGATCAAGATGATCGCTACGCCACTGGCTTACGATGATCCCGCCTATTATCCTATTTATGAAAAGGCTGCTGAATATGATATGCCTATCCTTTTTCATACGGGCCATCTGGTGGTGCGGGACTACCAGACACGCAGAACTATCAGTGTGGGTAAGATGGCGGCCTTCAGGCTGGACGGCATAGCCCGTGCTTTTCCCGAGTTGAACTTGATAGGGGCGCATCTTGGGAACCCGCGCTGGGAAGAGGCCTGCAGTATTGCCAAGAAACATCCCGGAGTATATTTTGACCTGAGCGGTGGTACCGCCCGCAAACTCCCTTTTGAACGCTGGCGTTTGCTGCTCATGACGGGGGTTGATTCCTGCCTGGGTTCTTTTGATGAAAAGCTTGACCTGAGCATTGTCAATAAATTTGTTTTCGGCAGCGATGGCGCGGTTGTTCCCACGATACTTGAGTTTTATGAAAATCTGTTTAATGCTTTTGATTTTCCTCAAGAGACCCGGGAGAAAATAATGTGGCGAAATGCGGCAAAGATGCTCGGTATCACTGAGGAATTGGAAAAGCAGGAGAAATAGGATCACCCGCTGTCGGCGCTCATCGTGGAGGTTGGGAATATACTTGTTGGCAATTGGGCTTCATGCCGTAAGTCCTCAGTGAACCCCGTAGCATCC
>JAGYMJ010000556.1 GCA_018400625.1 Planctomycetota bacterium | reverse complement strand
GCACGCAATACCCTTTAGCCGTTAATGCGCCCCGCCCGGCCCTGCCCGTCCCGCCGGGCGCTTTCGGGCAGGGCCGGGCGGGGCGCATTATCTCCGTCTATGAATTTCAAGACATAACATTTGATCTTCATTCCACCGGCACAAGGCACGGCGGGGATGTTGCAAAAGATAAGGTAGAGTGCCATGGGGTTCACTGAATATTTACGTTGCGTTTCTAAAACTGAGTTCTTGCAAAAAAGGAGGCCATGCTCATGAAAGCTATGAAATTCTATAATGTTTTGAAAGTTATGATCTTATCGTTCAGTTTATTCGCTATGCCGGGCGGCGTGGCCGCTGAGGAAGTTGATCCATCCGGCCCGCATGATTTCCGATGGGCCGGCAAGGCGGCGGATAACGCCTGGAATTCTGTGGAAAACTGGGAAATGAAGGTCGGTGATGAAGAATGGGAATCGGCGTCTTTTCAGCCCGGCGAGGGCGATTCGGTTGTTCTTGGTGATTCCACACAAAAAGATGCCCCTCAGATTATCCTCCTGCACGGCGAGGTAAGTGTCGGCAAACTGACAATCGAAGCGACAGGTGAGCGCGCCTATACCCTGAAATCGCTTGAAGAGGACGAGCCTGCAACCCTGGTCCTGTCGCATCAGGATCCACTTTTACAGAGTTCTGATGCCGCCCAGGACCTTGTGCTCCTTGTGCCGGTTGAACTCACAGCCGATGGGCTTTCCAGGTTGAATTTTTCGAGCGAGAACAGGGCGCGCGTCGTTGTAGGGCGGGGTTTACAACGCGACGGCTCTATGCGGATCAGCGGTAAAAGCGGAGAGAAGGGCGCCATTCTCGAACTGCAATCCCGGGTCTCGGTCAAACGGCTGAGTTGCAGCGGGATCAACCTCCTGCTCAACGATCAGCGTGTTGCCGATGACGATGAAGAATTGCCGGCCCTTTTAAGCGTTTCCAGACCGTTCGGACTCAGCGGAAGTGCGAGACTGCTGGTGAAACGCGCTGTGCGCCTCGGCGCACAGCTTTCCGTCTCCGGTACAGCGTATATGAACGCTTACGATACGGGAGGTGAGGACGTAACTTTCCAATGCTCACTTGTCCGTAATAATGGCACGCTCCGGCTCGAAAAACCGTTGAATGAGTCTTCCGATGTAAGCCTCACCCTGAAGGTCGAAAATATTGCCCAGGCCGGCAACCAGCCGGTTCCGACTATCCACTTGGCTGAGAATACTTTCATCGACCTTGGCAGCGGTCAGGATGCGCCAGGAAGCGTGGATGCCTCGGGCGGAGTGCATGGCGAAGGAGCCATTTTCTTCAGGTCCAGGAGACGTGGAAGCGCTACGAGCGTGCGCGGCAATATCGGCGATCAAAATACCTCTACCGGCGGTACCTATATCGAACGTGGTACCCTGCAATTGGAAAAGGTGAATATCCCGCAAGACGAGCAGGCGGACGAAACAACCATAGAATTTGCAGGTCATTTAGGCCCCGGGATGCTCTATGTGGCGACAGCCGCGGCTTTTGATATGAACGGGCTGGATCAGACCGTGAGCGGTATCAACGATTGGGAAGGCGATATGCTGTGGCCCGACGCCGAAGTTAAGCTTGACGGCGGGCGGCTTACCATCGATTCGACGGAAGATTCAGCGTTCAGCGGGAATATCTCGGGGCCCGGTGCGCTCGTTAAAAGAGGCCCGCAGACGTTTAAGGTCTCCGGTAATTACTCGAATGCCGAAGATCGGCTTCTGCGTGTCGAAGACGGCCGGTTTGCCGTTGAACGTCGCATCAACCTGTCCGCAGGGGAATTTGAGTACGCCGGAGGGCGTATTGAGGCCGCTAATGTCGATTTGAGCGGTCAAACATGGAATGTTGAACTCGGCCCGGGCGCCGAAGAAGACGGATTTGTCGCCGCCGGGCAAGCCGATATAGACGGTGCCCGTTTACAGCTTACCGTAGAAAACGGGTACGCTCCCGAAGCAGGGAACCAATATGTCCTTTTGAACACCGAAAACGGTATAGTAGGAGCGGATGAAGACATTTTTGGCTGCTCCGACGGCGAGGTCATCCCGGTTGGTGATGTGCATTTTGTTTTAGAGACGGACGGTGGAGACGCCCCCGTGAAGATCGTCTTGACCGTGCAGTCAATTGAATGAAGATTGTACCCTGGAAGGGATACAGCGCTGTGCCGTTTTAAGTGCTTCACACTTACAGTAAATAATCAGCTTCGTGAAATACCCGTCCGGGGGATGGCATGTTATTCGCCACGGGGGCAAACATTGGAAACGGGAGCCAACTCCCTTGGCAAGAGCCCCCGCTAAGGGGGCGGCACGCTTTTGAAATTTTTTATCTTCCGGTCTGATCATGAATGAGCTTGAAAATAATTGAATGTTAGGGTATCATTTATTCTAAGTCTTCAGTGAAACCGCTGACATCCCCACCGTGCCTTGTGCCGGTGGAATGAAGATCGAGCGCTAAGTCCCAATCATTTAGACCGTCGTTCATGCGCCCCGCTCGCCCCCCGCCCCGAAGCGACCGCGTGGGAACGCCGGTCGATTCGGGGGGGGGCATGAACGGCTAAAAGGTGTTGATAACTTGCAGAGCGTTTAATCTTCATTCCACCGGCACAAGGCACGGAGGGGATGCTGCAGAAGGTACGCCAGGACGCCAAGCGGTGCACTGAGGACGGACTTAATATTCACTAAAGGCAATAAAGACCGCGGTTTGTTGGAGATGGGCTAAATTTTCTAAATTCGGAGACATAATCTTATGATCCCTATTCGTCACAAAAAAAGAATAAAAGGCAGCGAGGGGGTTTCTGTTTACCTTTCCCAGTCTATATTCTGGTTTGTGCTTGCCGTCTTTTTTTGTATGGAGTTTACGGTTATTGATGTTTTTGGCCAAACCGAAACCGTCACTCTTTATGTAGCAATGGTGGATTCTGAGGCCAACGATGCGGACCCCAGCGAGGTTTGGGCAGAGCCCCATTCGGCCGGCGAAATAACGATCAAGTTCGGTGATGAAACGATTCCGGAGACTTATGGCCAACCGGTATCGGCTGATATGCTATCGCTGAGCGTTGCCTCTGATTATAAGTTTCACGGGTGGTATCTCGAAGACGGGGACGACTGGGCGCGTGTGAGCAGCCATAGGATTTTCCAGCCGACGGAAAGTGGAACATATCAAGTCCGTTTCTCTCGCGCTAGTGAATTGGTTTATATCGAGCAACCCGACGACTCCTATCTGGCGACGAGCGAAGATGGCCACGATGATGTTCAGGCGGGAGAGAAGGGTTTCGGTATCGGAAATCCGATCGATGACGGGGATCGGGTCGGTGTAATCGTGCAACTGCTGTATGAAGACGGGACGCCGGTCACGAATCCAGGCAGCGAGGTTCTTATAGATATAGCAAAAGAAAAGGGTACACCGGGCGCCGTTCTCAGCGCGGAAGGGAAGATGCCCGGAACCGTCAGGGTGAGCGGTTCAACCAAAGAATGGCATCATGAGGGGGCCGTGCATTGGCCCGATCTCAGAATCGACAGGTTGGGAGTGGATTACAAGCTTTCCGTGCGCTATCGTATGCAGAGAGGGCCACGTGAGAACCCTTTCCATTATTGGGTTCCGGACGGCGCTCACTTTGAAGAAGATGCCGATGGGCTTCTCAGCGATTCTTTCAACATCATTGCCTCCGAAGGCACGGTGCTCGCCTGGGGCTACGACGCTTTCGGGCAGCTCGGTGTCAACCGTCTGGGGATGCCGGGATATTACGCTGAACCTCTCGATCCCCCGCAATGGGTTGATACGTCCTGGCCGCATATGCACAGGAGCTTCTGGCCGGGTTACCTTACCGATGAGGGCGAGGACAAGCTTGAAAGCGAAGAAGTTGGATGGGACTGGCCCGGAACGGTCCGAAATTGGTGGAATCGTCATTGGAATTACCCGACTTCGACCAGCCACCGACAGGGGCTTGATCGTTACGAACCGGTTCAGCCGCACAGACAGTTCGATGATGACTTCGGGCGTGCCTTTCCCTATCCCGACAAATACCAGGCGCATCAACTTTCGATGCAGTTTGTTGCCGCCGGACATAAACACTCGCTGGTGCTGCGGGCCGACGGTCGCGTGTTCGGATGGGGAATGAATGAATACGGGCAGGTCGGGGTCGGATCGACGGAAAAAAGTGTCGATACCATGCAAATGATCGGTGAAATTGAAGAAGCCGTTTATGTGGCCGCCGGTGAATATCATTCGCTCGCGGTGCTGCAGGACGGCACGGTACAGGCCTGGGGGCGGAACGACCGGGGACAGCTCGGGGTTGGCTCCGTCAGCGAGGAGCCCATTCCGTCGCCCGTTCAGGTCGTTGACCCTTCTGATCCGACAGGTTACCTGCAGCGTGTGGTGGCCGTGGAGGCCGGCAAGCGCCATAATTATGCCCTGAAAAGCGACGGGTCCGTCTGGGCCTGGGGCAAGAACGCGGACGGCCAGCTCGGCGATGGTACCGGGGACCATAGTCCCGTGCCCGTTCCCGTCTCAGGTATAAATATTGCAAGACTGGTTGGACACAACAATGATGTACTGGCGATCGCTTACAATTCCGATGGGAAAAAATTGGCCACGGCCTCTGCCGACCGCACCGTCAGAATATGGAATTGTGAACCGGATGCCGATGCCTTCGGCACGCGGTTGACGCTGCTCGGTGATCAGGAACATGTTCTCAACAGCACCGTATCAGCCGTTGCGTTCAGCCCCTGTGATGATTACATTGTGACCGGAGGAGCGGATTCCGCCTTAAAGCTTTGGAACGCTGAAACCGGTGACTACCTTAAAGATCTATGGGCCGACACCGGCGGTTTTGCTGATACTGAGGAGCATCAGGGCGCCATTACAGCGTTGAAAACTTTTGCCGACGGAGACGACTGGTTCGTTGTGAGCGGATCGATCGACCGGACGGTGCGTGTTTGGAGAATTGAAGAGGAAGAAAACGCCGGTGTTAAAGAAGAACTGCGGAAATGGGAAATCGACGGTGACCTGCATGACCGGGCTGTCATGGCGCTCGATATCACCGATGACGGCAATTATATTCTGGTTGGCTCTGCGGGGGGGCGTGGTGCCTCAGGCGGCCAAAACAACGCCTTAGCAAGTCTCTGGCAATGGGATGGCGGTGAATACACTTTGGCCAGGGAGATCGGTCAACAACACGATGCGCCGGTCTATGCCGTCGCTATCGACCCCCAGGAAGATTACCTGCTCACCGGCTCTTTCGACCGAACGGTGCGGTTGTGGGAAATGGATAGCGGTAATCATGTCCTTGAGTTCGGGGATAGCGCGCCCGGTCACGAACATTCTCTGGCTGTCGTCGCCGTCGATTTCTGCCGGTTCGGCGATCATGTTTTGACGGGGTCGGCCGACGCCCTGGCGAAATTGTGGGAATTAGATCGTTCGGATGTGAATAATCCCGATTTGCTTCATGTTAAAACGATTGATGTGCACGGCGATTGGGTGACCGCGGTGGCGTTTTCACCCGACCCGGATGTTGATGATGTTGATCGTGATTCCTACGGCACTGACGGCGCCCGCATGCACATGGCGACCGCTTCACGTGACGGAACGGCCTGGCTGCACCGGACGCCGGCCGTGGAATGGATCGCAGCGGGGGGCGACCACGGATTTGCTGTGCTTGAAGATAATACGCCGCTGGCCTGGGGACTCAACAGCAGAGGACAGCTCGGATTGGGGGATACGGAAGATCATAATCAGCCGAAATTCATGTCCAAACTGGATGATAAATTGCAGGCGCTTGGTCAACAGGTAATCGCCCTCGACGGCGGGAATACGCATTCCGTCGCCTTAACGGACCAGGGAACAGTCCTGACCTGGGGAAGTAACTCCCACGGCCAGCTCGGACGCGATAGTCTGAGTGAGTATGAAACGGATGTTGAAGAAATCAATAAGGACAATCTTGATGACGACGTCGATGACGTGATCGCTGTTGCGGCCGGTGGGGAATACACTATCGTTCGTTCCGGGGAAGCTCTGTGGGGATTCGGGAATAATGTTCACGGACAGCTCGGAATAAATCATGAGGGGTTGGACGGTGACAACGCGCCTCAGAAAAAGCCGTACCGCCTGGCTCACCCCGCCGAAGACTCTGTCGATTATGTGATGGACGTCTGGCAAAAATACCCCTGGCATCAAGAGTTCCTGGCCCGGGGATCGGTTTCGGCCGGTCACTACCATACCCTTGCCGTCGCTCGGCCGAGAACGGCTAAACTCAATATCCAAATTGATCATGAAGATATTGATGCATCTGATTTGCCTTTAGGCCTGGTGACGGTTGACTACGGTGAACCCGGCGAGTGGAAATCATTCCACAGTGGTTTCAGGGGAAGGATAAATGTCGGGTCAGAGTCCGGAATACTCAGAGAGGTGAACGCTGAGAAAGGGACTCAGGTCCAATTGAGGGCGGTCTCGCTGCCGGGTTTCGAGTTTACCCACTGGTCCGGTCCGTTCGACGCCGAGGAATCCTTCGATCCGCAGAAAACGGTTCAGACATGGCATGCCAGGCGGGATATTACAGCCACCGCGCATTTTCAGAGCCGTAACCGCCAGTATGAACTCACTGTGCTGCGGTCTCCGGATAATGCCGGTCTGGTGACCGGTGCAGGTTCCTACGAAGAAGGAGAAGAGGTCGAGATTGAAGCAACTCCTTTTGAGGACTATGAGTTCCTGTACTGGACCGGTGATGATGAGATCGAAGGGAGCCGCAGCCGGGAAGAAATCGTGCGTATGACCCGTGATAAAATAATCATCGCCGTGTTCGAGGGCCCACCCGAACCCGTTAGCCTGAACCCCGAAGAGCCTTTATCCGTCGCCCCGGAACTCGTGCACCAGAAAGAAATCCCCGCAGACGTCGATTCTGTAAAAAGGGTTATTAAAGACGATGACGGTGAAGTTATCTTGTCTTCTGAAAGCGATTCTGTGAGCGCCGCTTTTACCGTGCCCCTTGGGGTGCTCGAGCATGGAACCAATTATTCTTATACATTCAGCTATGAAATCTCCGGTGAAACACTCGAATACCCGTATGTTTTCAGCACGGGTTCTGAGGGTGAATGCGACTATCAAGATTACCTCATTTCGGACAACTCTACCATCAGCATCGCTGAAGGATATGACGGAACAGTTGATATTGCTTACAAAATGCCATGGCAGTGTTCGGAGAGCGGGCAAGAGGGGGACGCCTATATCTTCAGGATCAGCGGCCTGCCCGCTGTTGGGGGGGAAACGAAAGTGCAGTTCCGGCTGGATGGCGTGGTCGATCTGTGTAAATTCAATCCGATCACCGACAAATTTGTGGATATCGCTGAAGATGATATGGAAGAGACTTTCACGAGTTCCGGTGCGGATGATTCTATTGTGAGCTATATAACGGTGGATTTCGAAGACGGCGGGAATAAAGATATTACAGGTTATCCTAACCGGCGAATCGTTGATCCAATGATCATTACTCCGGCCCCGGATGCGGATTTTGGAGAATTGACAGTGAATCTTACTCCGTCACAAGCTGTGGATCACGACGCCGCCTGGAAGGTTGTTGAACAGCACGAGGGCAGGGATATTTTTGGCCGGGTGCCGACCGATTGGCTGCAGAGCGGCGAGAGCGTGACGCTGAACGAGGGCGTCTATGAACTGGAGTTCCGTGATCTTGACGACGACCTGGCGGTGATATCTGAGACGCCCGCCAATGTGACTGTCGAGCTGGAAGGCGGGGAGACAACGAGCCTGAGCGTCAGCTATACGGAAGCCTACGAGCACATCAGCCCCGATGAGGCGTTGTCGGTGGGGCCGCAGCTTACCCACAGCCCGGATGTGCCCTCGGGGGTGGAGACGATGGAATGGGAGATCAAGGACGTTGATGGGAACGTCGCCTTCAGATCCCGTGGTTTAGATGTGTCAGGTAGCCTTGATCTGCCGCCCGGTCTCCTTGATCATGGTAAGAAATATTATTATACGGTCAGTTATGAACATGAGGGAGAGACCGTCCGGCACAGCTATAAGTTCGAAACCATGGTCTTTGAAAACTGCGAATATGAGGACGACAGTATATTGCTGGAAGATATTATAACACCGCTGGACGGCTATGATGGTGTGATTACTGCTGCATATAAAATGTCCTATCCGGATGAAGAGACCGGCGAACAGAGAGATGCCTATTTGTTTCAACTCCAACTTCCTTCGGAAGGGGTGGATACAAAAGTGCAGTTCCGACTGGTTGGAGTGGTCGAGTTGCACAAGTATAATCCCGTCACCGGCGATTATTTCGCCCTCAGCGATGAAGATATATACGAGAAATCTTACTCTGTGGGCCCGGAAGGCGATTTTGTGAGTCATTTTACAGTTAATTTTAAGGACGGTGGCCATAAGGACCTCACCGGTTTGGCCAACAGCCGAATATCGGACCCGATGATCGTTGTCCCCATCCATGAAACGGAGTTTGGAGAACTGACCGTTGATATACAACCCCCTGAAATCCGGGATCATGGCGCTGCCTGGCGGGTTATAGCACAGGATGAAGGGGTGGATATCTTCAGGAAGGTACCCACGGACTGGTTGGAAAGTGGTGAAACCTTCGAACTTAATGAAGGCGTTTATGAAATGGAGTTTCATGCCCTTGATGATCAAGTTCCTGTTCCGGTGATTGTGCCGGAGAACAGAACCGAAACAGTTGTCGGGGGGGCGCATACTAAGGTCAGCGTCGATTACAGCCGGGATACAACCGGAGGTGATGACAGCAGCAGCACTGATGTGTGTTTTGTTGCTACAGCAGCCTATGGGACGCCTTTTGCCGAAGAAATTGATGTTTTAAGGTCATTCCGTGATCGGGCTTTACTTGACAACGATGCCGGCAAAGAGGCTGTTGAGTTATACTATTCCATCAGCCCGCCTGTGGCCGATTTGTTGATACATCACCCAACAGCAAAGTCTGTTGTGAGGCAGGCTTTGAAACCTGTTGTGGCCCTGAGCGAAAATTGGATAAATACTGGAGAAAAGTAAATCGTGCCGGGAGGGAATCATTCAGTGAAATACTCCCAGGATGGAAAGCTTGCTGCTGCATCATGTCAAGTTTTTTGTGAACCATATTTAGGCGCTTAGATTTCACACATCGACACAAAATTGTCGATGTTGCAAAAA
>JAGYMJ010000555.1 GCA_018400625.1 Planctomycetota bacterium | reverse complement strand
CTGTAGTGCAGAAATATTGTCCCACCGGAACAAGTTCGGTGGTAGCAGACGGGGTTTACTGAATACTTACGTTTATTCAAGCGCCTGCAATCCTTGGCATCAGGAGCGGTTCTTTGCCCATTTCAGCAGATATGAGCTTCAGTAGAAGCTCCGATTTCAGTTCACGGTGATTTTTGCTGTTCCATAAATTGTTCTTCTCCCCCGGATCTTCTTCAAGATCAAATATCTCGCCGTAAGGTCTATTGTAATAGACAGTTATCTTATAACGTTCACCCACATATGTTTTGAGGTTCAACGTCGTGGGTTGATGGCGATTCTCTACTATGGCGTGGTCCCGCGCTTTGGTCGTATTGCCCGTCCAGACCGGCGACTGATCCACTCCGGTCATCTCCTCCGGCTGAGCTATACCGCAGTGTGAGAGGAAACTCCGGGGCAGATCCACGAGGGACTGAATAGCATCATTTTGTCTTTGACCTGGCACAGTACCCGGCTGGCTTACTATAAAAGGCACACGCAGCAAGTCTTCATAGTGAAACGGCCCTTTGGCGGTGAGGCCGTGCTGACCGTATAAATGGCCGTGGTCGGTGGTGAAAACAATCAAGGTGCTCTCCCGCAAACCAAGGTCCGACAATTTATCCAGTATCTTCCCCACATACTTGTCCAGACAACTCACCATTCCGTAATAGACGGCGATATCTTTCGCCAGTTCTTTCTTATCATGCAGGTGGGAGCTGCCGCCATGAATACCATTTCCGCCGGTTTCTTTGTAGGAACTGAAATCAGGATTCTCTTCCTGGGTTAAACGGAAATGCGGAGGGTTCTTGTCATGTTCACCCTCTGAGATTTCCGGCACAGTTATTTTTTCCGGATCATACATGCTGTACCACGGCTCCGGAACCAGGTAGGCGGGATGCGGGTCGAAAAAGCTGGACCACAGAAAAAACGGTGATTCCGAACCTTTGTATTCCCCCATGAGTGCACAGGAACGTTCTGCTATCCAGTTGTTATAATGATATTTTTCGGGCAGTTTCCATCGGCGCGACTTCTCCGTACGGTTTCCGGTGGGGGGGCGAAAATAATCGCGCCAGTTTGTTAAACCGTTATCTTCCATCCAAAGGGCATAGTGTTGTCCTGCATGCGCTTCATCCACATGATTGCGTGCGAGTTCGACATGTTCAAAGCCATAAAACGGCCCATCAAAATCCCGCCAGAAGTCGAGGTCCTGCATGATGGGATAGGATTCCAAACTCGGGTATTTTGCGGTGCTTTTCAGGGGCTGAAAATGGGCTTTGCCAACCAAAGAAGTTTTGTACCCCGCATCTGAAAACGCATCGCCTACCGTATTTTCGGATTCCATGAGCTTGGTCCCGAGGCTGTAGGCGCCGTGCTGGCTGGGGTATTTCCCCGTGATTATGGAGGCCCTGGTCGGGGTGCAGGTGGGGTTGGGGCAATAGGCTCTGGTGAAGACTGTACCTTCGTTGGCCAGACGGTCGAGGTTGGGCGTGTCAATATGCGGATTAAAGATACCCAGTGTCTGCCAATGCTGCTGATCAGTTGTAATCAATAAAACATTTTGTTCTGTCATTTTATTTTCTCCTCGGTAAAAATTCATTCAAGTACGTAGTTTTATCTCCGCCGTGCCCTGTGCCGGTGGGATGATGATTAAGTACTACGAGCGGTTCTCACCATACACTCTGCCGTTAATCCGGCCGGCCCGCTCCTCCGGCTTTTGTTCTTTCACAATACAATTCTTTTCATCCCACCCGAGCAAGGGCCGGAGGAGGGCCCTGGTGGACACTGCGAGTCAAGTGGGTGTGAAGCTGGCTGAGCCGGAAGATTTTTCTGAAGCTGCAGGAAAAGGGGT
>JAGYMJ010000554.1 GCA_018400625.1 Planctomycetota bacterium | reverse complement strand
TGGGAAACGAAGCAAAACGGAATGACAGGAAGCGTTGTGCAGCACGCGATCCCGAATTGGGGCGCCTTCTCCGAATTTGTTCCGCCCTCTCCCGAAGAGCACGATGGCTGGGTTCCGATCGACTGGTCCGAAATCCGGAAAAATATTGTCTCTCAACGTGAGGCCGGTCGCCTGACCACGGGCCGACTCCGTCACGGACATATGTTTTTGACCCTGACCTATCTGCGCGGTTATGAAAACCTGATATTCGATATGTGTGATGAGCACCCCCGTCTTGACGAACTGATTGACATGGTTGAGGAATTCAATCGGGGACATGTCAACCGCTACCTCGAACTTGGCGTTGACTGTATGCATTATCCGGAAGACCTGGGCATGCAGCAGGGGCCGATGCTGACCCCGAAACAGTTCCGGCGTTATATCAAGCCGTCCTACCAGCGGCTGATCTCTCCGGCGCAGGATGCCGGATGTGTCATCACCATGCATTCCGATGGCGATATAAGGGAACTGACAGAAGACCTGCTGGATGCGGGCATAGAACTGCTCAATCTCCAGGACCTTGTGAACGGAATAGATTGGATTGAGGCAAATCTCAAGGGAAGGGTTTGCATTAACCTGGATATTGACCGCCAGAGCGTTACGAGGTTTGGAACGCCGGCCCAAATCGACGAGCATATACGCTTCGCCGTGGAAAAACTCGGCAGCCGTGAGGGCGGATTGATGCTGATGCATGGATTATATCCCGGCGTACCATTGACTAATGTCAAGGCAGTTATGGATGCAATGGAAAAATATTCAACGTATTATTCTTAAAGACTTTTCGAATGCATCTTTAGTCGCAGAAAAGTAACATTTCCTTTACATGGAGGCTCAAGCAATGTTGAGTAAGCTTTTTAACATGACGTTGAGGTTGGCGGGTGCTGTTTGTGCCGGCGGGGCGGTTTTCGTCTGTGTTTTTTATCCTGCCCTTTCGGCCGCCGCTGCGGGAGAGGAGCTTGTACTGGTTGAAGACGGTGTCAGCAAGGCGCCGATCATCATCTTTGCCGACGCGCCACAGTTGACGCGCCAATCGGCCGACGAGCTGGCCCATTACATCGAGAAGACCTCGGGCGCCCGGCCCGAGGTGCTCGAGGGGCGGCCCGACCCCCTGCCCGATAAAGCGATATGGGTCGGCTACCAACCGGTGCTGGAGAAATTGTTCCCGGACCAGGATTTCGATTTCAAGCACCCTGAGGAGATATTGATCGCAGCCAACGCCAGCCATCTGGTCATTGCCGGACGCGACCGATGGGACCCGGATCAGGAGCCAATGGATGTCCGGTTTGCTCCCGTAACCGTCGAACTCCAGCAGGAATATGGTACGCATAACGCCGTCTATACGTTCCTGCACGATTATCTCGGCGTGCGTTGGCTGTGGCCTGACGATATCGGCGAGGACATTCTTGAGCAGAAAACTGTGGCGTTTGAACCTTTCTCCTACAGCTACTACCCCCAGGTCCGCGCGCGCGGGGGGATATTCCCCTGGTATGTGCTGCATCGGGTCGGGCCGGGCGGGCCGGACAATCTCACATCCGGTGGTTACTGGCTGCGGGCGCAGCGGCTTCAGCTCTGTGAGTTTCCTTCGCCGCACGGGCACGGCTTTCCGCACGGCTTTGGGGAGGGATTTAACTGGCGGGATCGGTTCTATGAGACCCGCCCCGACTTTTTTGCCCTGCAGCCGGACGGATCGCGGGGCGGCGGCAAGATGCCTTATCCCAGCGAGGGAAATCTCAAGATGTGCCAATCCAATCCCGATCTTGCCGCTCAGTGGCTTGACGACGTGGCTGCCCGTCTTGAAGAAAATCCCAACCAGCGGGTGTTCAACGCTTCTCCCTCCGACGGCTATCATTCCGGACATTGCGTGTGTGAGAATTGCCTGGCGTGGGATCATCCCGACGCCGAACCGCGTCGGCTGGTTTGGCAGGGGTTGTCGCAGACATACCTTGCTCTTTCCGACCGGGACGTTACGTTCGCCAACCGCCTGGCCCGGGGGTTGAAGGAGCGCTTCCCCGACCGCGATCTGTATGTGTACATGCTGGCCTATGGCCATTCGTGCCCGCCACCCGTGGAAGCTGTTCCCGAGGACAATGTCATTATCGGCAATGTCTCCAACTTCCTGCTGCGATCCGATTCAATTAATCGTAATTCATCGGTCGGCGGCAGGCCACGCGACTATTTCGCGCAATGGGGCCAAATCACCAAACTGAACTTCTGGCGTCCCAATGTCGGCGCACCCGTGGGCTGGCAGTGGGGCTTGCCGGATGTGCCGCTGCAACGCACCATTAAAGACATGCAATTTGCCGCCGAACATAACTGGATGGGGATTTACGTTGACTTTGTGCGTGAAATCTGGTCAAACCAGGGCCCCATGTATTATCTGATGGCCCAACTGACCTGGAATCCGCACCAGGACGGTCAGGCCATTCTGGATGACTATTACCGGCGCGCTTTCGGCCCGGCGGCCGCGGAGATGGAAGCCTACTGGACCTACCTGGAAAAAATCCGGGAGGAGTGTTACGGGACTGAAAAGCCCGGCGTAAGCGATCATGATATTCTGGATTTTTATGACGCCGCGCGGCTCGATACAGCGCAAGAAAAGCTTGATCAAGCCCGGGCGCAAGCAGCGGACGGCCCGGAGGTGTATCGTCGCCGTATCGCTTTTGTGCAGGCGGGGCTCGACTTTACACGCCTGATAACCGGATGCGGGCGTTTGGTGAGAGAATACAATCGGTACGGGGCCTCTGATGACATCAGAGAACGGGCACGCGCGCAAATTCATGCCAACTGGGAAAAACTGCGCGCGCTGCGTGATGAACATCCGCGTGCGGTGCGTTGGCGGCTGTTTTTTAAGGGCTACAGGGCGGACGGTGCGCCCCAAACACCAAGGTATGCGCCCACGTTGTGGGTGCCGTGAGCCCTCCGGCCATGACCTGTTTGACGTTGCCGGTGGGTACAGGGAAAAGGTTCATTCCGAATACCCGACAGACTGAGAAGAGAGGTTGATATCTGGTTCAAAAGGAAGAAGTATTAACGGCTTGACATACGTTCAATTCGCTTAATCATAGCTCTAAGTTTGCAAAATCATCTCAAATCTATCGATAAGAGTCATTAAATCATGAAAAAATTAAAGGCGTCCTTTTATGGTATTGTCGCAAGCCTGAAGATTTCAGGTTGTCTTGTTTTTCCGGTGCTCCTTTCCCTTTCCCTTTTCCTTTCGTCGGAGTGTCTTTCGGCCGGTCAGTTCGACCTGCAGGTCAAGGACGTCTCCGGCCTGGATGAACCCTGGCCGCTCATCGGCGGGCTGCCGTTCGCCGAAGGAGAACTGCATGATTCCGGGCAAATCCGTATCGTGGACGGAGAAGGCCGTGGGGTTCCGGCGCAGATCGATGTTGCCGCCACATGGGCCGATGGCAGTATCCGGTGGGCGCAGGCGGGCTTTACCGGCAGCCCGAAAGGCGATTACACCGTCGAGTACGGGCCGCATATCACCCCCGCCGAGCCTGATGCTCCGTTGAGGGTGCAGCGTGATCCGGGTGGAAGCCTGATTATAAATACCGCCGTTGCCGTGTACGAGTTTGCTCCCCACCGACTAATGCCTGAAAACGTTTCATTGGGTGAGGAGGTTATCTTGGAAAATACCGGTGCAGGGGCTTATCTTGTTGACAACCGTGGCCGCACGGCACGTGTGAGCGGAGAGGGTGCCGACATCAGCACGGAAGTGCTCAAAGAGGGGAACGCACGCATCGTGCTGCGTCGTGAGGGATGGTATGTTACGGCAGAAGGTGATAAGGTGGCGCGTGCACGCGTGTGGTTTTATCTGGCGGCAGGCAGCCCTTATCTGCGTATGACCCATTCGCTGGTGCTGACCGAAGACACTGGAGAGCTGTGGGTGCGTGATTACGGCCTGGAGTTCAAGACGCCGGAATCGCCCGAAGAAGTGATTTTTGCGCTCGGTGAGTCCGATGAGGTCTTCAGCCCGCGTGGTACGGATGTTGAGTTGGTTCCGGTCGCCATTCCCTTTAAGGGCGAAGAACTCTATATGTATCAGGACACTTATCCCCATTTCATGGAGAATGAATACCGTGCAGTGATCGGGCGTGGGAGCAGCGACAGGCCGGGTAACTTTTCGGACAGACTTCAAAATAAAAGCCATGACGTTTTCTGGACGGATCACTGGATTGGGTCGAACGACGTGGCCGGGGACTGGGGGCACGCACGATACGGGCGGTATGGACTCACGCTGGTGACCCCCTATCTGGCCCAGCGTTTCCCCAAGGAGATTGCCGTCGGGGCCGGCAGCATGAGGTTGGCGTTATGGTCGGCGCGTGGCGGGCGGGAACTTGATCTGCGCACGCCGACTTTGATCGATGAATACTGGCAGGACTGGTCGGAGTTTTATGAGGACGGGATAGGGGCCCTGGCCCAGATTTCGAGCAATGCGCAAGGGATGGCGCGCACGCACGAAGTATGGCTGCTGCCCCATTCGGGCGAAGAGAGCGCTGAGACCATTGCGAAACGGGCCGGGGCCGTTACCGACCCGCCGCAGTTGCTGGCCGATCCGTTCTGGCTCAGCGAAACCGATGCGTTCGACTGGCCGCTTCACCCCGGGGATGAGGAGAACTTCCCGGAAGCCGAGGCGGTGGCGGAAAGCTACTGGGAGGGATTTACCAATGGATATCGGGGGCGTCCGGTGGGGGGAGGATTCATCGATTGGGGCAAGACCCGAACCATGCGCGGCGGCAGAAATTCGTTCTTTCGCCTGTTCTCCGGTACGATGGATTACTATCTGGGGCTGCACGTATGGGGCGCTTATGCCCGAACCGGCGCTCGCGGCTATTTCAACTACGGCTCGTGGATCAACCAGTTTGCGGCCGATATCGGCTATGCCCACTGGACGGCAGGTTCCAAGTTCAAAGGCGGACGTGCCACGCACGGCGGCTATGCCCGGTCGCATACACCCCTGTACTGGGGGATCGGAAGTCGACTCGGTGCCAATGCCGCGCTGACGAGTTTTGTTAATGAGTATTTCCTGAACGGTAACGAACGTCTCAGGGATGTTGTCGGGATGATCGGTGAAAGTTATATCGAGCGATGGGACCCGGACGATGTGCCGAGTCTGGCCAGGCGCAGCGACGGCATATTCAATAATGTTGCCGGCCTTTCGGTGCTCTATAAGTTGACATGGAACGAAGCTTATGCCGTGATGGCCGGGCAACTCGCTGACGCCCTTATCGACCCTGATAGCCCCAACGGGTTGTCCGATGAGATTCGCTTCGGGAATCTTTACAAGGTCGATCGCAACCTCGTATGGCTCTACCTCTACCACCGCGCTACCGGCGACGAGAGGGCCCAAAAGGCTATTCTTCAATGCCTCGATTACAAGTACCGTTTCAGCCGTCTCGGTCTGTCCTCCGGTACTCAGGATTGGGCGGGGTTGCTTTATTCGATCGCTTACCGCTGGACCGGCGACCCCAACTATCTGCGTGTCCTGAATTATCTTTTTCGGGCAGGTATCGACCGGCACGAAAACATTTCCACTTCATATTTGGAAAACCACTTTACAACCATCAATATGCCGGCTCTGATGAGCGTGCTCAGCGAGGTGGAGGAGCCGATCGCGCCTTTCCCTGCAACACAGCAATACCGTCTGCCGGAGCCGTCAAAAATTCTGTTCCGTAAAGAAGACGCCTCCGGGGCGGTGAGTTTCCGTGCGACCGTGTGGATGGAGGACGATGAGGTGGAGCCGTCGGATGTGATTGTAACGCCCCATGACGTTGACGAGGACTCCGCCGGCCCCGTCGCCAATGTCTCTGTGGATTTTGAACAGTCCTTTATGACCCGGTATTCCGGTCGACAAAATCCGCATGTTTATTACGTGAGCATGGAGGTTCCCGCAGAAGCTCCGGGGGGCCTTTACTTCCTCGAAATTCCCCATTCCGAACGCATCCGTGTATTTGAGTCGGATGCGCCCGAAATCGGGGTATATGGGCCGAAGGGTGTTGCGATTCAGGGCGATGCGGCGCCGAACTATTTCCATGTCGGCGAGGATATCGACGAATTGGTGATACATCTCAACCAACCGGTCGAGCTCCGTAGGCCGGACGGTTCCGTAGCTGTGGAGGAATCACCCGGCAATATTGGACAAATGGAAGTGCCCGTGGAGGGGCAATCAGGGGTTTGGAGTCTTTCATGTAAGCGGAACGCCGTTGCGCGTCTGATAAATGTCGAACCGATAATTGCCCGTTCGCCTGAATGGCTGCCGAGCGGCGCGGGATTGGAACCGGCCCCAAGATTCCAGCGGCCGACGGATGAGGTGGCGTTCGTTCCCGGGAAGGTCGGCCGCTCACTTCATATGCCCGGCCGCACCCGACTCGAATTTCCTCGGGGGCAGGAAACGGAAAGGGGGTATGAGCATTTTCCGCGGGATGAGGGTACCCTTGAGTTCTGGTTCCGTCCCAACTGGACATCCGCCGAACTTGTTTTTGATGTTGGTAATCGTTATACCGACCGGCGATTCCTTCGGGCCGGGTCCCATGCGCTGCTCTACCGCAGGGGCAGGCGGCGCGGCAACAGCCCTGAACTGGCGTCGGTCCAGCTCTGGCTCCGCAATAAGTTTGAAGACCCGGGAGGCCCCGGGCGTGATCCGGGCGAATTCACAACCGGCAATCCTACTCTCGCGGGCTACACGGCCCGTTATTGGTTTGATGCGGGCCAATGGTATCACGTGGCGATGACCTGGCGGCTTGCAAACGATGCGCAGCAGCAAGAGCATACGACGAAGCTTTTTATCAATGGCGAGCCGATAGGGCAGGAGAGCAGGCACCGATTAACGGGCGCGCCCAGCGAGCTGCCCGGCGACGAGTTCCCGCTCGATAAGACCCATGAAATGATCGAGATAGGCCCCATGGACGGCACTCTGTCCCAATTGCGCATTTCCGACACTGCCCGTTACCGGGATGCTTTCGATCCGCCCGTGCAATTTGACGAGGCTGATGAGCGCACGCTTGTGCTGTTTCCTCTCGACGGTGATTATGAGGGTGTGACCGGGAAGGGGCAGCCTTTAATACTGCAATTCTCCGACAACTAATAATGGAAATTTCGTGTTTAATTTAGAGCTTTACAGAAAATAGTATGAATGATATGACAGGAGAAGATAAATTTGATTTGCCTGTAGTGCAAGATGATGATTTGATAAAATTTTTGAACCATTCTGATCATTCAGTTCAACGTTGGGCGTTGGATCGTATACTTGAAACAAGCGGAGATCCGAATAAAAAGAAGGAAGCTTTACTTGCCGGCCTGCAAAGTCAGCATCACGGTATAGTTTTATATACGTTAAATTGTATTGGGGAGCATGAAGAGGAATTTCCTGTTGAGCCTTTGCATAAATGTTCAAAAAGGGGAGATTTAAATAAGCGGGAGAGAATGCCGGCGGTTGGTTTGATGGCTGGAATG
>JAGYMJ010000553.1 GCA_018400625.1 Planctomycetota bacterium | reverse complement strand
AAAGCCATACCGTTCTGCAAATCCACATTCTTCCCGGTTTCCCATGAAGCAAGAACTTCTTTTTCCCTGATGGCTGTGAATTTCTTCTCTGTTAATTTTTTATTCTTTATTTTCATCGTCCTTAAGATTCTTATCCATTAATGTGAAAGCTATTTCTTGATCATAAGAGGTCAAGAGCCCGCCTGCAAACAACACATACTGTTTGTCCGGCAGTATTGCGGGTGCCTGAGGCGTTAAGGCATGCGTTTTTTTGCGCCTGAGCTTCCGCTGCAGTTCGTTGGCGGCATGGGGATTACATGCAAAAACACCTCCTGCAGCTATAATTTGCCGAATCCCACGCATGTCTTTCCCTTTTTGCACCAGCACCTTTCCGTCAGGGGAATAATGTTCGCTCAAAACCCCTGAATGCCGTTCAATGGCTATTTCGGCCGCTGCAGCAGCCAATACGGCATCATTCATATACTCATCACCAGTATCAGGAACATGCCCGGTATCGGATTTAATTTTCTCAATCCATGAGTGGAGCGAAGAGCGCTGCTTACACCAATCCTCGCCTTTGAGATTTAAGAGGCCCGGTAGAGATATCCGCATGCCCATATCACCTTCAACGGTTCTTTTATAATAAGGTTCCGGCACGCCTTTGAGAACGGTATTCGACGAAACAGGTGCGCCAAAGCCGGCCGAATAAACGTCGGTCGTCGCTCCGCCCACATCTGCAGCCATAATCTCCCCTCTGCCCGAACGGCCGGCAATCCCTTCGGACAAAAGATTAACGCCGTTAAATACAGCAAGGGGAGTGGGGACGATGGCTTCCCGCACCTCAGCGGCCACGCTCTCCAATCCTTTCGCTGAGACGATCCGTTCAAGAAAAATGTCACGTATGGCAAGACGGGCCGGTTCGATATTGAGCGTATCGAGTTCCGGTAGAACGTTCTCGGTGATATAGATATCGAGTCCCCGGCATATATCATTAATCTCATCGGCCGCCTCATGGTTACCCGCAAACAGGATCACCGGACAATCTTGAAGTTCACGCAGTTTTTGGGCATTATGGATCACACAATCCCTGTCGCCACCGTTGGTGCCGCCGGCCAGCAGTATCAGGTCAGGTTGAATCCGCTCGACTTCCTCCACTTCTTTTTTGCCTATTTTGTGCGAGTAACAGGCCAACAGACGCGCGCCGGCGTTAAGGCATGCCATCCTGGCAGCCTGGGCGGTGAGTTCCGGCATCAGCCCCATAGCAACCACCTTCAATCCGCCATGAGCGCTGCTTGAAGCAAGCGCGCATTCAAAAGAATCGACACCGGCCTGTTTTCTGAGCTGATCCCGCAGGCTTGAGAAACCTGCGCTTACGCCGGCAGAGATGGTGGTGGGAAGTTGCGCCCTGCACACGATCTCGATGTGTTCGAGATCAACAGCGATCCCCTTGGTGAAAGTGCTGCCTATATCCGCCAAGAATGCGGTTTTGCTCATAAAACACCCCGGCTCTTTAAATCCTGGTTAAGGCAATCAAGCGCATATTCCAGTTCCATATCCGAAGAAAAGACGCGATCGAAACCCATATTTTGGAATTTTTCTTCAACCTTTTCAAAAGGCGCAGCACCGATGACAAGATTACCGCCTATATAGAGGAGTATATCTCCGATCCCGGCTTCAACACATTTTTCGCGCAGGCCGCGGCAGTCAAGCTCGCCATGTCCGTAAAGCGATGAGACAAGAATGGCGCAGGCCGATGTTTCCACGGCCGCGGCCACAAACTCATCCGGCGCGACCATGACACCGAGATTAACGACTTTGTAACCGGCGCTGCTGAAAAACATTTCAATGATACGATTCCCCACAGCGTGACAATCAGAACCAATAACACCGGTAATGATCGTTGCCCTATTGTTTTTTTTCATCTCACTCAAGGTATCCCCGCAACATGAATTTCAGAAAAACATATTAAATTGGTAACAAAATCGTAGAAAAGAGATTACTTCGCGACGGTGCATTTTGACTTGTATGTATTCAGTGAACCACGTTACCACCGGGACAAGCCCGGCGGTAGGAACCATCAATCAACGTGGTCATTGAGGACTTACTTTGACTTCTACTCAATTCTTTATTAAACTATAGCCATCGGAGAGGTGCCGGAGTGGCCGAACGGGGCGGTTTCGAAAATCGCTGTACCGCATGGCGGTACCGGGGGTTCGAATCCCTCCCT
>JAGYMJ010000552.1 GCA_018400625.1 Planctomycetota bacterium | reverse complement strand
AAAAAAAGCCTGCGTGGATACCGGTCTGATTTCTGAAGAAGAATGCGAGGAAGCCATTGAAAAAGCAAAAGAGACCGATCAGAATGTTTTGCAGATACTTATCGACTCCGGTGTGGTGACAAAACAGCGTTTGGGCGAAGCGCTGGCGGATTATTTTGGGATAAAATGGGTTGACCTGGGAAAAATTAAGATCGAGCCGGAGACCTTACGGCTGCTACCGGAATATCTTGCCCGTGAAAGCCGGATGCTGCCTCTGGAAAGGTCTGACGATAGGGTTAAAGTCGCCATGGCCAATCCTCAGGATGAAGCGTGTAAAGAGTCTTTTCATATTTTAGTTGACCTAGATATGGAGCCGGTGCTTGCCTTTGAACAAGACATTCTTGAAGCGATTAATCGTCATCATGAGCATTTTCACAAATCCACTATTGAGGGGGCCAGGTCTAAGCCTAAGGAAACAGGTGCTTTAGAAAGATTCAAAAACAGACTGACTAAAGCAACCTCGCAGGAGGAGGAAGAGGTCGTATCTCTGGCGGAAGACGCCGGGGTCGTGAGTCTGGTGGCTTCCATCATTGAAGGGGCTATTCATTCCCGGGCTACTGATATACACCTGGAGCCGCAGGTTGATTCATTGAGAGTTCGCTACAGATTGGATGGAGTGCTGTATGATATTATGAATTTGCCCCAATCCCTCAGCGATGAGGTTGTATCGAGAGTTAAAGTGCTCTCTGAATTGGATATTACAGAAAGACGACGCCCCCAGGACGGCCATTTTACAATTCAGGTAACCGAAGGCAGAGAGTATGACATCCGTGTGGCCACCCTGCCTACCGTTCTGGGAGAGAAGCTTGCTATGCGGTTGCTTAATCCCGAAGACCTTTTTATGGGCATACGCGAACTTGGGCTGGAGGAAGACCAACTTCATACTCTGGAGAAGGTGATCAATGAGCCTTACGGAATGATTTTGGCGACGGGGCCAATAGGGTCCGGTAAAACAACCACCCTCTATGCCTTGCTCAGTGAGGTGGATATATTGACGCAGAATGTTGTTACTATTGAAGACCCTGTAGAATATCAACTCCCCGGCATCAACCAGGTTCAGGTGGATCGTCGGGTTGAGAGAACATTTGCAAAAATGCTGCGTTCCGTGGTTCGCCAGGATGCCGATGTGCTCATGGTCGGCGAAATAAGAGACTCTGAAACCGCCCATGTCGCCGTAGAAGCCGGCGGGACCGGCCATCTCGTACTGAGCACTATGCATACGAACGATACCGCCGGTGCGATCGTAAGGCTCAAGAACCTCAATGTGCCTAACTTCATGATCGCCAATTCCGTGACGACGGTCGTCGCCCAAAGGCTCGTCAGGTGTATATGCAGGTACTGTAAACAAGAATATACCCCCGATCAAAGCGTCCTTGAAGCAATGAATTTGAGTAAGGAGCAGACTGAAAATATGAAGTTCTTAAGGGGGAAAGGATGTGATGAATGTTACCACACCGGATATTGGGGCAGAACGGGTATATTCGAAATCTTGCAGATCACACCCGAAATACGGCAACTTATTCTGTCCAAAGCCGATAGAACCGATATTTTAGAAGTGGCCAAGGAACACAGCATGACGACACTTCGTGAGGCCGGATTGAACAAAGTGAAGGAAGGCGTTACGACCATTGAGGAGGTGGCGCGTGTCAATAGGCGACGAAGACAGATTGCGGCCGAACAAAGATGACATCTTTGATTTGTCGATCCGATGCCGGAGCGCTGCCGGTCGCGTTATGAGCCGCGGGAACTCTGTGAGATGGGCGCCCGACACCTGAATTCAAAATAAACAAAGTTAGAAGATTACTTGTTGAATACATTAGAGTGACGGAGACAGAATATGGATGAGAATATATCAGAGGAATATCAGGAGCGGAAAAGCGTTTTGAGCAGTTCATTACGTGAAAATCTGGAAGCCCGCTTGCGGGAAATGGAGGAGGAGAAAAAGCCCCCAAAAAAAGAATATCCGCTAACCCACCGCCACCCACCGCTCCGTAAGCGTTCCTGGCTCCATAATGCAAAGCGTAAAGTTTCCCGAAAATTAAAAACGCACGAAATTTCTTCTTTCTGCGAAGAATTGGCTCTGATGTTAAGTTCCGGTATGACGCTTGTGCCCGCATTGCGTACCCTGTCTCAACGGGGCGGTAACTATCACTTGAGAAGAGTGATTCGCGAGATGGGGGATATGATTGAAAGCGGAGCTACCTTTACAGAAGCGGTTTCCGATCACGAATATCAGTTTGGTAAGTTCTATATAGCTATCTTTGAAGCCGGAGAACGCAGCGGCTCTTTAATAAATGCGCTGCAAAGAGTTGCAAAAAAAAGCGAGGATATTGCTCATCTGCGCCATAAAATCATCAGCAGCATGATCTACCCGGTTATCGTTGTGCTCGCCGCATTGGGCGTTATTGGGTTTGCTTTTTCCTACGCCGTGCCAAAATTAATACCAATGATTGAAGATATGGGAGTCGGCGTGCCATGGACAATGCAGTATCTTCTCCAAATAGGAGAGTATATAAGATCGGGCGATTTCTGGCTCTCTCTGATAAGCTGGGCCGTTCTGGTGGTCGTGTCGTATTTTGTCCTGACCCGATTTTCCGCCTTTCGTTTAATCCGCGACAGGCTTGCTATACGTATTCCTTTTCTTAAGAAACACGTCAAACAGTACCTGGTTTATAATTTCAGCAGAGTCTTTTCAACGATGTTGAGCTCCGGTGTCTCTGTACCAGAAGCTCTTGAAGCGACGAAAGAAACGACGAAAAACGAAGTCTTAAGGCTTACAATAGACAGGACGCGTGAAGCCGTAACAGAGGGCAAAAGGGTGGTGCCGAATCTCGTCAAGGAAAAGGTTTTCCCCCCATTGGCCTATGATATGATGGTTGCCGGAGAAGAAACGGGAACCCTGGATGACGTTTTCGAGAGGGTGGCTGATGTCTATGAGAAAAAAAGTTCTAACGATATGGAAGTTGTAGGTGAGTTAATTAAACCCGCAATCGTTGTTGTACTGGCGATAATGGTTGGGTTTATTGTCGTCTCCCTGTTCCAGACTTATTCTGAGATCATTACACAAGTTTCAATACAGATGTAAGTGACTCTTCCCCGACCTTCTTAAGTATGCCTTTCCTCATGTATCATGGGCGATAATATGACGAATGAATTGCATTTTTTAAGCATCTGGCTCAAATTGTTTTTTGTTTTGACTCCTCCTTTCGGACTCACCATGTTTCTCAGCATGACGCAGGGATATGAAGAACCCAGGCGCCGCAAATTGGCCTTTGTGGTCACCTTTTCCGTCACATTCCTCAGTCTGATCTTGTTTTTCGCGGGGCGTCAGATATTTGCTCTCTTCGGGATCACCGTGGATTCTTTCCGAATTGGCGCCGGAGCTCTTTTGTTCCTCTCAGGAGTCGGTCTGGTTAAAGGAAATCATCAAATACATCACCCCGACAAAACGGGTGATATTGCCGTTGTCCCGCTTGCAACCCCTATCATTGTGGGCCCCGCAACTATGGGAACACTCCTGGTCATGGGGTCTGAATTGGAAGGATTTATCGACAGAGCCATCGGGTGCCTGGCACTCCTGCTCGCTGTCGCAGGTATTGGCGCAATATTGCTTATGGGGTCGCTTATACATCGTATCCTGGGTGATCGCGGGATCAATGTGCTCAGTAAACTCACCGGGCTGATTCTGTGCGCGCTAGCGGCACAAATGATCATGACGGGTGTTCAGGGATTTATGGGGATATCGTAATCGCCCGGTTCAGTATGTGATCCTATGGAATTTGCCAAATAAACGAAAAAATGGCTCCAAACCATCAATCAGCAGGGTTTCATGTTTCAATAAGGGGCGGCTTACACAAGTCTGTCGAGCGTGCTCATCGACGCGGATGCGGGATTTTTCAGATATTTTGTGGCAACCCCCGCGGGTGGACGCTGCGCTGCCGTACCAACGAGGAAGCCCATGCATTCTCTTCCGCTGTCAGAAAATACGGCATTTCTCCTATTGCCGTTCACGCCTGCTACCTCATCAATCCCTGTACCTCTGATCCGGCTCTGCGTCCCCGGACTGTGCGACGCTTAGCCGATGAGATGGCCCTCACAGCGCGCTTCGGTGTTCCGTATTATGTTCTGCACCCGGGCAGTTCGAAGGGGGAATGCGCCCAAAATGGGGTTGATCAGGCCGCCGAGTCAATTCTAAAAGCAGCGTCGCTTGCCGCCGAACAGGTCGATTCGCTTCCCACACTGCTGCTCGAAAACACGGCCGGAGATTATGGGCCCGGCGGATGTTTTAGAACACTGAATAAAATGCGCAATGCGGTTGCCTCCAGGGCCGGTGACTCACTACCAACCGGTTTCGTGATCGATACCTGCCATGCCCACGCTTCCGGATATGATTTGGCTGACGGAAGCGATGTGCAGCGTCTTGAACACGACATCGACCGCTTTCTGGGCGCCGTTCATATACGGCTCATCCACGCGAACGATTCCGCCCACCCGGCCGGAAGCGCACGCGACAAGCACGAGCATATCGGTGAAGGGACGATAGGGGCGCAGGGATTTCGGAACTTTTTTTCTATCCACGACATGGCGCAGCTTCCGGTCATCCTGGAAACTCCCGATGCCGGAGAGGCTGTTGACAGACAAAATCTCAAGCGTATAAAGTCTTTTATAGCTGACAAATGCGACTGAAAAGGTTGCAATAGGTTCGTAGTGAGTCCCTTCAG
>JAGYMJ010000551.1 GCA_018400625.1 Planctomycetota bacterium | reverse complement strand
ACAGGGCACGGTGGTGATCAAGTGAGACGGGGTTCACTGAATATTTACAATAGTTCCCGCATAGGACTGCGAGAACTTAACGGAGATGAACAATGTCTATTTATTACTCAGTTAGTCCCGAATCAATTTCCGTATCTCAGGAATGTTCTTTAGAGCTAAACCTTTCCTATGATAAGCCCCTTAAAACCGGCGATATCATCGAATTTCAATATCCCAACAGTTGGTCGCTTGTAACCGGGCCGAGTTTTTCCCGTCCATTCCAGACTGATGACCCTGCAAACGCTCACTATGTATCGGTAAGCGCCGAAGAAGCAGAGTTCCAAATATCTATCAACAATCAAAACTGGTATTTCCCGGCCGGACGGGCGCGGCACGGCAGAAAATTTACCGCCGAAGTCGTGTCGGGTGACGTGAAACCAGGCGAAAGAATCATCATAGCCTGCACGAACACCTATGCGCCTTACATTGCCGAAATATCACAGATTCACCTCAGAATAAATGGCGAGGAGCCGGAAGCCCTGCCCAGGGTGGAGATTAAGGGCGGTGAGCATAACTTTTTCCGGGTGATAGCGCCGAGCTATGCTGCGCCCGGTGAAAGATTCAGCGTACTGATTTCCTCTCTGGACAGATATGAAAATGCTTCATCAACCCCCTTTAATCAGACAGTTCTGAAAGATCTAAAGGATAAGATCATCAGAGATCATATCAGTTTTACCGGTTCAATCAGAATACCCGTTCAACTTGAAGATGAGGGCGTCGGCCGGTTTGTTTTTGAAGATACTGTTTCGAATGCAGTCAAAGTTCAAAGAGCGGGAGAAAGATTGTTCTGGGGGGATATCCATATTCACACAAAACTTTCGCATGATGCCCAGGGGAATAATCCATATAAATACACTAAAAATGTCAGCGGGCTTGATTTTGCCGGCGCTGCCGATCACTGGGAATCTCTGGGAGAAAATGGCTATCGATTGACGGAAGAATGGTTGGAGAGAGAAAATGAGCCAGGAATATTCGTGACAATTCCTGCTTATGAAAGAAATCCAGGCGAGCTGCGGGGACATCATAATATTTATTTCCGGGATATAGAAACTTTACGGAAATATGAGCCCGTATTCGATGCGCAAGCAGACAATGATGAAAACAGTTTTAATAAAATTCAAGCGACCGACAGCAATAACCTCATGCTTATCCCCCATCATACCGGGCTTGCTTTCGGCAATTGGCAGCCTCCTCAAAAAGGGTGTGCTATTGATTGGAATGCCGTTGACGACAGGGGGCTTCGCCCGGCCATCGAGATTTACTCGCATCATGGACAGAGTGAACTTTACAGCCCTCAACACTTGTTGGCTTATGAATGGAACCGGATGCGGAATCCTGAACGTCGAGCTAACTGCTCTGTACCCGGCCCTTATTACGCACAAAATTACTGGATGAACGGCAGAAAAATTGGTGTTATTGGTTCCAGTGATGAGCACAGCGGGCGCGGAGGAAAGGTGCATGGCGGTATTGCCGCCGTGCGTGCAGATGAATTGACCCGTGACCAGATATTTGACGCAATCCTCGACCGAAAAACCTATGCGACAACCGGTGAGCGTATTCTTTTGGAATTTGAAGTTGAGGACCTCTCCATGGGAGAAACAGGCCGGAAAAATATTGACGATAAAGTCCAGGTAAAACTTAAAATATGGGGCACGGGTAAGCTGCTAAGGATTGAGATCCTTAAGTATAATTTCAAGAAAAACAACCGTTTCACCCCCCTGCTGTCAAATGCACCCAGACCGGAAAGCATGGACGCTGAAGTGTTCATTGAAGATACTATAGAAGGAGATTGTATGTATTACGCACGCGTCACTCAGGAACCCATTGAATGGCCGGCGATGGCCTGGACTTCCCCTGTTTGGATTGATGTGTAATACCACATAATTTTCTTGATAAATCACCGGAGAATGATTTAAGGTTAGTCCTCAGTGTAACCCGTGGCATCCCCACCGTGCCTTGTGCCGGTGGCATAAAGATCAAGTGCTAAATCATGAACTTATAGACCGCAGCCCTTAATGCGCCTTGTCCACCCCTCTTCGGGAGCTGATGCGGTCGACAGACAGCGATCACCTTGCTTCGAGT
>JAGYMJ010000550.1 GCA_018400625.1 Planctomycetota bacterium | reverse complement strand
CTACCGTATGGATTTCAGGCGGCTTGTTCGCTCTCATATCGAAAGTCATGCCGATGCTACGGTATGCTGCAAACCGGTTTTTCGGGAAGATACAAAGACCTTTGGAATACTTAGCCGCGACCGGAGCGGCCTCGTACGTGATTTTGTGGAAAAACCCGATTTGGACGAACTGTCACCAAAATTCATTGACACTGTTCTAAAAGAAAAACAGAAAAATGGTCAGACAGGTGTATATCTTGCCTCACTGGGCATTTACATTTTCAATACCGACATTTTGGTGGAAGCACTGAACAGGATGAATAAGTGCGATGATTTCGGCAGCGAGATTTTCCCCCATTGTGCACAAGAATACAGCTTCAACACGGATGTATTTTACGGTTACTGGCAGGACGTCGGTACAATCAGACACTTTTACAAGGCGAATCTATCATTCGCAAGTCATGAACCAGGATTTGAAATACATGCAGAAAACAGCCCCATCTATACCCACCCCCGCTTTTTACCTTTGCCTGTCATTAAAAATTGCAATATCAACCGTTCGATTATCGGCAGCGGTTCGAATATAGCCGGCAAGAATATATTTCAATCCGTTATAGGCTTGCGTACCCGGATAGGAGAAAATGTGGAAGTCAAGCGTTCGATAATCATGGGAGCTGATTTTATGAGTAATTCACGTCGGCACAAAAACGCCTTCGGTTCCGAATTGCCTCCCGTTGGAATTGGCAGTGACTGTGTGCTGGAAAACTGTATTATTGACAAGAATGCCAGTATCGGCAATAATGTACGAATTCCACAAAATGGGGATCGGAAAGACGAAGACAACGCACTCTATTCCGTGCGTGACGGAATTGTCGTTATACCTAAAAATGCCGTTATACCCCCGGGAATGGTCATATGATGAGTTTACCCGCACGTAATTATAAAAACGATTATAATGAAAAGAACATTATTTAAAAACAATCTGAGAGCAAGAAAGTTTGGTGGCAAATGCAGCGATGTTTTGCTGATATTCGCCCTGCTTATTCCATTGTCACTACAGCCGTCGGCGTCTGCCGGGGGCACAGCTAAGCAACAGATTCCGGATATTTATCCGGCTGAAGAAGTAACCTCCGGCTTGAGGGGAGTGGGATATACGAGTTTTAAGGGTAATGAACTTGAAGAATTTGAATTTGAAGTCCTTGGTGTGCTGCGCTCATGGGCTCCTAAAGGACAGATATTTCTGGTTGAACTTGAACACCCGGTAACCGATGAAGGCGGAGTCATTGCAGGTATGAGCGGAAGTCCGTTATATGTTGGAGGAAGATTGCTCGGGGCAGTGGCCTATGGGTTCAGTTTTAGCCTGCGCCCCATAGCAGGCGTCACACCCGCCGAAGAGATGTTCGTTCCCGTTGATATACATCGCAGCCGGGCCGGTGAAAACGACTACCGGTCGGCTAAGGCTTCGGCCCGCAGCTATATCGACCGACGCACAAGTCGTATGACGGGAGAAATTCTTACGCAAAGGCGGTCTTCGGATTCGCTGCGAATACAACTTTTAGATACCTTCATTTCGGCTCCCTGGCAAACCCTTGAAACTTATAAAACTCAAATGGATATTGATAGCCTCCAGACGCTCTCGCCAATAGAGAAAGACAGGCTGCCGAATTCGTCTCTGCGCCCCCTTCCCATGCCCCTCTCTTTCAGCGGCTTTGATTTGAATAAATTGGGTGATCTCAGATCTATCCTCCAGCCTGCGAATATGCCGGCGGTCCAGGCATTAGGAACCCACGAACCCGCCCCCGTTGACCTCGAAGAGGATTTGCAACCGGGAGTCCCGATAGGGGTCTCATTGATGACGGGCGATATGGATGTTTCAGGCATGGGAACTTTAACCTTCATCGATGGGAACCTGATTGCCGCTTATGGCCACCCCATGAGCGAGGCGGGCGATACCGACCTTCCTATGGCACTTGGACACGTAGAAACCGTTCTGCCGTCCCGCTTCCTATCATTCAAACTCAGTTCCAGCCGTCAGATTATCGGCAGCATTACACAGGACAGAGCGAGTGCAATTGTGGGCGAAATAGGCCGAAAAGCGCCGATGTTTCCCGCGACTATCAACATTAAAGGTGTCCATGATGAAACCTATGAGTATCAACTGGCGGGCCATTGGCAGTTTGCCCCGATGATGTCACTCTATGCCGCGGCTTTTTCAGCGCTGAGATGGGAAGGGGACTTTGAGAGGATGACGGTTAATGCCACGGCCCGTATCGGGATCAAAGGGCGTGAAGAGCCCTTAATTCAAGAAAACATATACTCCGCTTTCAATCCGGTTTGGCCGGCCTTTGACCTGGTCATGCTACCCGTGCAAAGCATTATGATGAACCGCTTTAAAGAGGTCGAGCTTGATTATATTGAGGTTGACTATGAGATTGAAGAGGGCATAAACGCAGCAACGATAGAGGCCGTCCAATTGGAAAAACCGGAAGTGAGCCCCGGCGAAACATTGCGCATGTGGGTTACTCTGCGGGAATACCACGGAACCACTCAGGTGGAAGAACTGACATTGAATATCCCCCACGATGCAGAGCCCGGCAAAGTTGCTGAGATATATGTTTCCGACTCTGCGACCATTATGGGATTGGCTTTCGAAAAGGACCCCGGGCTCATGACCCCGAAAACCTTTGAGGGACTTATCGAATCATTGGAAGTATCCCCTAAAAACACTCGCCTTTATGCCCATGCCAACTTCATCAAAAGGGGGGTAAGATATAAAGATGCCCGTATGCCTGACTTGCCCGGCTCTGTGATTAACATGTTGGAACATGGAACGATTGCAGGCGAAACAACCCCCCTGATAGAGGATGTTCAAAACAGCGTTGACACCCCATGGGTACTGCAAGGCAATATAGCCGTTAATGTTAAAATTCAAAGTAAAAAATAATTGCGGAGATTTGCAAGAATGAAAAGAAGAAAATACTTGTTGAGTAACGTTCGATTCGTCGATGTGTTTTTATTCTCCCTTTGTATTTTCCTTTCTACAGTTGAAGCAGGCAGAGTATGGACTTTGAAAGGTGAAGAAGATTTCCAAAAAGGCGAGATTGAGGGACTATCCGTCCTGTCTTCCGGCGAAATGGTTTTAGCGCCCTTAATCAATGATTTACCCGGACTGACCGCTAACTTTATTTGGGATATCCAATTTTGCCAAGATACCGGACGTATCTTGGCAGCTACCGGCGCGCCCGGAGCCGCTTATCAGATAGAAGACGGCGAGGTCAGCCTTTTGCATAAAACGAACGAAGACCACGCCACCAGCATTTTACCCATGCCCGACGGGTCGTTCCTCCTGGCTACCGCCCCGAGAGGAATAATCTATAAGATAAGCAAAGATCACGGAGTTACCGTTTTTGCCAACCTTGACGTTAATTATGTGTGGGAAATGGCTTGGGGAGATAACGGCAATATTTATTGTGCAACGGGTCCTGAAGGGCAACTGTTGAGCCTGACCGAAGAAGGTGAAGTTTCCGTTTTATTCCAGGCTTCCCCAAGCAACCTGCTTGCCATGGCCGTTCATCCTGAAACAGGTAAATTCTATGTGGGCACCCAACCCGCCGGTTTGGTCTATGAGATTGATGAAAAGGGCGATCATACGATCATTTTCGACGCCGATGAAGAGGAGATAAGGGATATTCTGATTGCTGATGACGGGGCATTATATATTGCAACCGCTCAGGGTGAAAGAGCGCAACGTCATCAAGAACAATCGCCTGAACCGGATGGTTCCGCTCAGGTGGACACCCCACGCAGTGGACCTTACACCAACATGCTGCCCGGCCGCCCGCAAGCGCCCAACAGTATTTACCGCATCGATTTACGAACAGGTGCCTACAGATATGCGCGGTTCGGGGACGAACTGGCCCTGTCGCTTGCATCCTGGCGAAACGGCGAAGAAATACTTGTTGGAACCGGTGTCGAAGGGAGGTTGATAGGGATCGAAAACGGGGGCCGCACGCGCGTATTAGCAGATACCGGCGCAAGGCATATCTCCGCGCTGCTGTCAACAGATAATGAAAAAGTTATTGCAGGCACTTCAAATCCCGGCCGAATTATGGAGATAAATCCGGATTATGCCAATAAAGGAACCTATAATTCTGAAGTATTCGATGCGGAATATCTTTCGCGCTGGGGGAGTTTGCACTGGCTCGCGTCCGAACCCGAAAATACGGCTATACAAGTCTATGTCAGAACCGGTAATTCAAGGGAACCGGATCAAACCTGGAGCGCCTGGATGGGGCCCGCAGAAGATGCAACTGGAACGCATTTGGATGTTAAAAATGCCCGATTTGCCCAGGTGAGAATTGTCTTAACCTCACACGACCCGCAAGAAACACCGAAATTAAATAAATTATCTCTCAATTACCGACAATCCAACAGGCGCCCCGTGATAGAAAACCTCAATCTCGCCGATGAAGAGAAAAATGCCGGGAATTCAACGAAAAACATAAGCTGGAATGCCAGTGATCCCAATCAGGATGAACTGGAAAGCGCCGTTTATTACAGGGGTGTTGAAGAAAGGGACTGGAAAGAGCTTAAAACGGGAATCGTCAATAACAATTCCTACCGGTGGGATACCGAAAGAGTTCCGGCCGGGCACTACTTTGTGAAACTCATCGTAACTGACAGACCTTCGCGCGGCCCTATGGAAGCTTTACAGGACGAAAAAGTTTTGGCGCCTTTTTTGATCGATAATTGCACTCCCCGTATTGAAGGACTTGATTATACTGAACGCTTAGCCGAACATAAATATATCATTACCGGGATTGCATCAGATACTACGAGCCGAATAAAGTCAATAAAGCTCAGCCACAACGCTGCAGAATGGGAACCCGTGTTTCCTGACGATGGCATTTTTGATTCTCGTGAGGAAGAATTCACTCATACCACCCCTGAACTGGATGCCGGTGAACATGTTTTCGTGTTTATAGCCGAAGACAGCGCCGGGAATACGGCGAGCGGAAAAGTGATTATTGATACCGAGGCCAGGTAAATGCTTTCTATCGGGATAGACTCGGGGAGCGCAGCTGTAAAAGGCGCCTTGATGAATGGTGAATGCGTTCTGGATATTGTCAGCGAACCTGCAACAGCAAACCCGGCCGGACAGTGCGAGAGGCTGGTTTCAAAGCTTAAAACACCGTTTACCGGCTCAGAAACCATTCCCGTCTGTGCGACCGGATACGGACGTGATCTGGTGAAAGAAGCAGAGAGTTCGGTGAGCGAAATTTTTGCCAATGCACTCGGGGCGGGATGGGCCTGGCGCAATTGGGATAAAATGCCTCTGATCGGGAGAGCTTTCAGTCAAGGTGCTCCGCACCCCCTAAAGCCACCCGACAAATTTAAGACAATTATCGATATTGGAGGGCAGGACAGCAAGGTGGTAACTTTTGGCCAGGACGGTGTTGTTGAAGGTTTTGCGATGAATGACAGGTGTGCGGCAGGCACGGGCAGATTTCTGCAGGAGCTGTCCGAAGTTCTGGATGTGGACGGCCTCGGGAAAATTGACGAGCTGGCATTGCAATGTAAAGCTTCTTGCCGTATATCCAGCACATGCACTGTTTTTGCGGAGTCCGAGATCGTCTCAATGATTTCAGATGGAGTACCAAGATCAAAAATAGCATCGGGCATCTTCAACTCGGCGGCCGACCGCGCAAGCGAATTGGCTGAGAGCTTAAATTGGCACGGCCCCGTGCTTTTTGACGGCGGGGCGGCAAAACTGAAGGCGTTGCACGCAGCACTGCAAGCACGTTTGCAAACCCCCTTAGCTGTCCCCGCCTGCCCCCAGCATATTATCGCTATCGGGGCCGCATTATTTGCGAGCGGCAATTACGGTTGAATAGAATAGGATAACCGGTGTAAGTATTCAGTGAATTACGGTTAAGCTGTAAGTCCTCAGTGCCCCCCGTTGATTGGGGGTTCCTACCGCCGGGCTTG
>JAGYMJ010000549.1 GCA_018400625.1 Planctomycetota bacterium | reverse complement strand
GAAAAATGAACAGCCGCCCAACATTCTTTTTATTTTCATTGACGATATGGGATATGGCGACCTGGGGTGTTACGGCAATATGGATGTGCGCACACCCAATATTGACCAGCTTGCTGCTGAGGGAATCCTGTTCCGCCAGTTTTATGTGAATGCGCCGATCTGCTCCCCTTCCAGGGTTGCGGTAACGACCGGACAGTACCCCTCCAGGTGGGGTATTACGACATTTATCAGTGGCAGTGAACACAACGAGGAGCGCGGAATCAGCGGTCACCTCGATATTTCGGCACCTTCCGTGGCCAGGGAGCTGCAGAAGGCGGGGTACTATACCGCTCATATCGGCAAATGGCATATGGGTGGCGGACGTGATATTGGTGATGTGCCGTTGGTTACCGAATATGGTTTCGACGAATCGGTCACACAGTTCGAGGGGCTCGGGGAGCGGTACCTGGCGACTTATGAGACGTTGAACCTGGCTGACAGCACACGGGGCCTGGAGAAGCAGTCGGCCGCACTTGGCCGTGGTCCGGTACACTGGGCGAAGCGGGAGGATTTCACAAAGATCTTTGTTGACCATACCATTGAGGCGATGAAGCATGCAGCAAGCGCGCAAAAGCCTTTTTATATCAACCTCTGGCCGGATGATATCCATACCCCGCTGGAGCCGCCGGCGGAGCTGCGTGGCGATCTCTCCACGAAAGCCCGTTTCCTGGGGGTGATGGAGGAGATGGACCGGCAGTTCGGGAGGCTGTTCAGCTATATCAGGAGCGATGCGGCACTGGCCGAAAACACACTGATCATCTTCACCAGTGACAACGGACCAGACGGGGAGGTGAACACGGCAGGACATCTGAGGGGGGTGAAGACCAATCTTTACGAAGGCGGTTTCAGAGAGCCGTTTATTGCCTGGTGGCCTTCGGTAATCCCGGAAGAGAAGGCAGGTACGGTGAATGAGCGATCGGTGGTTGCGGGGATTGACTTGCCGTTGATCTTCATGACCGCTGCCGGGGTAGCAGTGAATGATACTGTGACGTACGACGGGGAGAATATGTTTGATGCGGTTGCAGGTATTGCAGAACCGAAGCGGGAGCGTCCGCTTTACTGGCTCCGGCCGCCCGACCGGCCAGGCTACAATGGCGACAACGATCCTGACCTGGCGATCAGGAGAGGGGACTACAAGCTGTTGATGGATATTGACAGTTCGAATATACAGTTATACAATATTGCAGAGGATGAGGTGGAGTCGGTGAACCTGGCTGAACGCGAGGCTGACCTGGCCGGCGATTTGGCAAAGGAGCTGATGGAGTGGTACAGGGTGTATCCGCATGCAGTGGATTTGTCGAAGATGACCTATTAAGAAGAATATTTTTTATGTTGGGGTGGTGCCAGGTGAAGTGCAGTCCTTATTGTGTACTGGTAACTGCCGACGGCCTGTTGTATTTGGTGAACCAGCTTCCGACTTTCAGGCGGATTACGCCCCAGATGGCCTCCTGGACGATGCCGCCGGTCATTTTCGAATGTCCCTCTTTGCGGTCGGTAAAGATGATGGGGATTTCCTGAACGTTGAATTGATACTTCCAGGCGGTAAATTTCATTTCGATCTGGAAGGCATATCCCTTGAACCGGATTTTTCCGAGATTGATGGTCTGCAGGACCTCGCTGCGGTAGCAGACGAACCCTGCGGTGGCGTCCCGCACCTTCATTCGCGTGATCATTCTCACATATACCGAGGCGAAATAGGAGATGAGTACGCGGCCGATGGGCCAGTTCACCACGTTCACGCCGGATACATACCTGGAGCCGATGGCCACGTCGGCGCCCTCATTTTCGCAGGCGTGAAAAAGTTTCGGGAGGTCATTGGGATCGTGGGAGAAGTCGGCATCCATCTCGCATATATAATGGTATCCCTTCTCCAGGGCCCACTTAAAGCCCATAATATAAGCGGTACCCAGTCCAAGTTTACCCGACCGTTCCAGCAGGTGGAGCCGATTGCCGAAAGAGGGCAGGAGCCCTTTCACGATGGCAGCTGTGCCGTCGGGGGAATTATCGTCTATAATAAGGAGATCGGTTTCTATATCCAGTCCGAGCACCGCCCTGATGATATTTTCGACGTTCTCTTTCTCATTGTATGTGGGTGTGATGACGAGTTTCCGGCTCATAAATTTCTCTGTTCAGACAAACAAAAATAGCAATTATTTTTTGTGGAGATGGTATTATATGTCAGAAAGAAAATCCATACGCTATGGCCGTACCTGGTAGGCGAGCATCCGGAACAGCGGTCATACCGGCTTAAAAACAGCAGTTTACTGATCGAAACAGACACTTTAGACATCGGGAATATGGCAGTTATTGGCGGTTTCTTACCGGTACTTTTTAAGATTCTTTAACGTTTTTTGAGATGCTCAGGGGGGGTGTCCGGGGCAGCGTCAGAAAGAAAAAATGGCTGAAGAGGGTGTTTTTATCACCTGAATATTTGCCGGTAAGATAAAAGCATCTATATTTGCAGCCCGTTTTAGAAATAAGACGGACGTTCTTTAGAAGATTGCAATGATAAACGGATGACCAGAAAGCGGCTGAACGGCAAAGTTCATAGGGGTTGAGGAGAAATGAATTAAAATTAAACAAGCTGGTTATCAGACGCTAAGAAAAAAGATTTATTTTTTTTTCAAAAACGTTTGGAGAATAGAAAATTTAACGCTTATCTTTGCATCCGCTTTCGGGGAATATGTGAATAACCGGAGCGCGTTTTTTGAAAGATTTTTTTGGGGTGTAACAGATAAAATGTTATCTTTGCAATCCGTAAAAATACAAAGTAGTTCTTTGAAGTATTGAAGTAAGAAAATAGGTAAGAAAAGCAACCGAAAATTCAATTTTTTGGAGTGAAGAATCTTGAGTAATATTTAACTTTTTAATTACAACGAAGAGTTTGATCCTGGCTCAGGATGAACGCTAGCGGCAGGCTTA
>JAGYMJ010000548.1 GCA_018400625.1 Planctomycetota bacterium | reverse complement strand
CGTGCAAGCACCGGACAGGTTATCGGGGGCAATCACTGGAACACTGAGCGTTTCTTCATGGTGACGGGCCGTGAATGCGTGAGACCGCCGATTCTTGACGTGAGGAATGTGCGTGGACCGCATCCACTTGGAGCCGGGAGGTGAGGAGCGAAAAGCTGTCGGCCGGGTGACGCCCCCGTCGCAAAAGCGCGGTGCATCAAAGCTCGTGAGGAGGATCGTACAATGGTACGCAGACGAGGCTTTACCTTGATCGAGTTGCTGGTCGTGATCGCGATCATCGCGATTCTGGCTGCAATCCTGTTCCCCGTCTTTGCCCGGGCCCGTGAGAAGGCCCGGCAGACCTCATGTCTGTCGAATCAGAAGCAGATTGGACTCGCCGTCTTGATGTATGCCCAAGATTATGACGAGAGAATTCCTCCGTCGTACACAGGGTCAGGAAACCGTCGCGTGTCGGGCTTCTACGACGGCGTGGGGCCTTACACGAAGAACGAGCAGATGTACGTCTGCCCCTCAGGCAGTTTCAACTTCACCTACGCGCGCAGCGATCTCGACCCCGGTGTCGGCTTCTACAAACAAACCATGAAGGCCAGCTACGCGATGGTTGTGCTCGGCAGTACAACCTACATCACGCAGTTTGGCGGTCAGTGCGCGTGGTTGACGCCCGGCTTCGGAGGCGGGCGGGAGCTTGCAACGATGATCCGCCCCGCAGATGTGATCATTGCAGTGGAGTCATATAGCTCAGCCTGGCTACAGAGCCCGAGCGCAGTGGGCTTCAACAACGACGGTACCCCGCGGTCGATGGGCGAGGACGGCCGCTGCAGCGGCATGATGTATCGACACAATGGGACGATGAACATCATCTACGCCGATGGACACGCCAAGAACCACCAGCAGTTCACAGACATGACTGTTTTCAGCGACGGGCTTTCCAACTAAGCGTCCATCAGCAGTCGCTGATGCATTAAGGGAGGCGGCATGGTGCAGCGTGCAGCAGGTGCGTTCGCGGTCACAGCGATGGTGTTGATGACAGTGGCAGGCTCGGCCGCGCCCACATGGGCGGCCGGGCCCACGCTGCACCTGTCGCCGACGGGTGATGATGCAAATCCCGGCACGCCCTTTGATAATATACTCCCGGAGCCGCTGGCTGGCCCATTGCCGGAACCGTGTGGCCACATGGGATCTGACCCGGTATCCAACGGACAGAATTAAATCCAGTTTGTAAAAGTCCACGGAACGGGTAACTTCTCTTTGGCCCTCTTTTTGAACTATTCGAAATTTTCGAATAGTTGACTCCGGGGCCAGCTCGCCTTCCTTGTATATTTCTTTGATATGATAATTTATGGTGTTGACACCCACCTGAAACAATTCAGCCATCCGTTTCTGGGTCAGCCAGACGGTTTCGTCCTCCAGGGTTACCTCAATTTTTGTACGGCCGTTTTCAGCCTGGTAGATAATAATCTGTGATTGGCTGCCCCGGGAATTTTCCAATTCATCCATTTGCTACCTCCTGCTTTAATTTTTTTAGCAGGTGATCACTTTTCTCAAATGAATGTTCAAGTTTGTCTATAATTTCTTTGCTGGTGTAAACCCTGGCATCTTCAGGGACATGCGGATTTTTAATATCCAGGTTGAAACCGTTTTTTTTAAGCTCGGTAAAATCGACCTGCCAGGCCTGCTCATTTTCCTTCCGGTTGTTCCACCATTTTTCAAGATTTTTAAATTCGCTTTTCCGAATGGGCTTGGTCTTGGAATAAGCCTTCATGGTATCCGGAATCTTATGTTCCCAGTACCAGACGGTTTGGGTGGGCACCCCTTTGGTAAAAAACAGCAGATTAGTGGCCACGCTGGCATAGGGCTGAAAAACCGAGTTGGGCAGGCGCACCACGGTGTGCAGGTTGCATTTTGTAAGCAGGTGCTCGCGGATACGCCGCTTGACCCCGTCGCCTGTCAGGGAGCCGTCCGGCAGAACAATCGCCGCCCGCCCGCCGTCCTTTAAATAACGGATCATTAACACAAGAAACAGATCCGCGCTTTCCGTGGTCCGGTACTTCTGCGGAAAATTGGTTTCCACACCGTCACTGACTGATGCGCCAAACGGCGGGTTGGTGAGTATTACATCCACCTGGTCGGTTTTGCCGATGGAGGTGTACTCCCGGTTCAGGCTGTCAACATAGTCAACACCCGGGGTTTCCATGTCATGGAGTATTAAATTGGTAACACAAAGCATGAACGGCAGGGGTTTTAGCTCCATACCGTAAATATTTTTTTCCAGGTTTTTTATATCGGTAACCGATTTAATATGGTTGGCGCGAATATGCTCAATTGCACTGGTCAAAAATCCGCCGGTCCCACAGGCAGGGTCCAGAATTCTTTCGCCGGGCACGACCCCGGTCAGTTCCGTCATAATTTCGGTCAGTGCCCTCGGCGTATAAAATTCTCCATAATTTCCTGCACTTTGGAGGTCTTTTAGGATTGTTTCATAAATATCACCAAAGAGATGCCTATCCTCGGAGCTGTTAAAGTCAATCTCATTTAGTTTATTAACCACCTGGCGAATGATGGTCCCGTTTTTCATATAATTGTTGGTGCCTTCAAAAATTTCCCGGACAATAATTGCCCGTTTATTCTCTTTCGCCGGTATCTCCAATTTTTTCAATCCGGGAATCAGGTCCTTATCCACAAACTCTTTCAGCCTGTCACCGGTCATCCCTTCGTCATCAGCCGCCCAATTCCGCCATTGGAGTTTTTCCGGTATAACCGATGCATAATTGTCATGAATCAGTTCCAGTTCCTGATCTTTATCATCCATGATTTTCAGAAAAATCATCCAGCCAACCTGTTCAATCCGCTGGGCATCGCCGGATACCCCCGGATCCTTGCGCATAATATTCTGTAGTGATTTAACAGTGGTCCCAATTTGCTTCATTTAAGCTGCTTCCTTGTAAATTTCCTGTTCCAATTCTCGTAAAGCCTTCTCATAGGCTGCTTTACCCCCAAAAGTGTTTACAATCTCAACAGGTGTACCGATTTTTGAAAACGGTTCGAGCTTAAGCACAGACATGCTTTCAATATCTTCAATACCTTCTTCTGCATATTTATCCAGAAGTGCCTGCATGATTTTACGCGTTTTTTCGCCATATTTTTCAAAATAATTTCTTTTTTTGACATTTTCCGCCCGTTCTCTTCTGGAAAGCGGGGGCATATCCCAGGCCACATGGCAAATCAAGTCAAAGAGATCCATTTCTTTTTGCACCTCATGCCGCAAGTTTTCAAGAATAATGCCCTTATCTTCAAGTTCCGCTATGATAGCTTTTTTCCGTTCAGCACTGTTCCAGGACTCCAGGAACTGATCAAGCGTCTTAAACTCATTTAAAATACTCCGTCTGGTATAGTCTTTTAACTTTTCCGTGATCAATTTCCCTGTTTCGTCCAAATACTGCACTCGCTCATTCAATATAGAAACATGAACACCGGAAACGTAGATCTTGTCAGGAGGCCCTTCGACGACTTCCCCGCCGGAAATGATTTCCGGCTGTCCATATTCTATCTCTTCATTCTCATTAAAATCAAGCGGTTGACCGGTTTCAATATCAACCACTTCTTGTTCAGGAAAAATATCCTCGTCTGATATTTCCTCGTTTCCCCGTACATGTTTAATCATAACCGGGTCACCGTCAAAAGCTGTATCTGCAAAAAGATCAGTGACATTGCGAAAGTCCATGATGGTGAAAAAGGTCTTGCCGTAAGCTTCATTGATCCGGGTGCCCCGGCCGATAATCTGTTTAAACTCGGTCATGGAACCGATGTTGCTGTCAAGGACGATCAATTTGCAAGTCTGTGCATCAACGCCGGTGGTCATGAGCTTTGAAGTGGTGGCTATAACCGGATAAGTCTCTTCGGGATTAATAAAGTTATCCAGCTCCCTTTTTCCTTCCAGGTCATCCCCTGTGATCCGCATGACATATTTATGATTATGTTCTGCGATGTCCGCATTCATATTGGACAATGCAAAACGCATCCGTTCGGCATGCTCTACATCCACACAGAATACGATGGTTTTGTCATACCGGTTCGTTTTTTTAAGAAATTCAGTAACTCTGCCCGCCACCTTTCGGGTTCGTTCGTCTATAACCAGACTTTTTTCAAAGTCTTTAAGGTTGTAAATTCTATCTTCAACCAGCTGTTCATTTTTATCAAGCTGTCCATTTTCCGGTCTCCATCCTTCAACATCCACATTGATGCCTATCCGCATGACTTTGTAAGGCGCAAGGAATCCATCATTAATCCCCTGTTTAAGGGAGTAGGTATAAACAGGTTCACCGAAATATTCGATGTTCGAAACGTCAGCTGTTTCCTTCGGGGTGGCTGTTAAACCGATCTGAGCGGCCGAATTGAAATATTCCAGAATAACACGCCAGGCGCTGTCTGCTGCGGCACTTCCCCGGTGGCATTCATCAACCACAACCAGATCAAAAAAATCTCGGCTGAATTCCTGGTAAGCATTATTGTCTTCATTGTAATCGGTCAGCCCTTGATACAATGCCAAGTAGACTTCGAAAGCCTTGTCAATTTTCTTTTTCCGAATAACCGTCATCCGGTCTTTAAAAGGTTTAAAATCTCCCCGTTTGGTCTGATCAATAAGCGCGTTTCTGTCAGCCAGAAAAAGAATTCTTCTTTTGACATTGTTTTTCCAGAGGCGATAAATAATGTGAAAGGCTGTATAGGTCTTGCCGGTACCGGTAGCCATAACCAGCAGAATACGGTTTCTCCCTGCGGCAATCGCTTCAACTGTTCTGTTAACGGCTATTTGTTGATAATAACGAAGGTTACGACCCGACCTGTCAAAAAAATAATCACTACAGGCTATCTCCGCCTGTTTCTCTGACGCGATGTTTTTATAAGCTTTATATTTGGCCCATAGTTTTTCAGGCGAAGGAAAGTTCGAAAGGGAATATTCTTTTTCGATATATTCGGAGCTTGCCGACCGGTCATGTGAAAGAAAGCCGTTACCGTTGGTGGAAAAAGCAACAGGAATATCAAGAATTTCGGCATAATCAAGGGCCTGTTGAATACCGAATCCTATGGATTTTTCATTTCGCTTGGCTTCTATGACAGCCACGGGAATATTGAGTTTATAATAAAGAATATAATCGGCGCGCTTGCGTTTTCCGCGTTTTGATTGATTACCCTTTATATAAACCCGGCCGTCTGTAAAAAAAACTTCTTCACGGACCTGCTTTTGAATATCCCAACCGGCCTGTTTCAAAGCAGGAAGAACATATTTGGTACAAATGTCTCTTTCAGACAAACCTTTCTTTTCTACCATGGCATAATAAATAATACTGTCATTTTAACTTTCTGGTTTTTGCCAACGCTCAGCGTAACCGGCTGGCAACGGAGCGCAGCGGAGTTGGGCGTCCGAGTTGACGCTGTGGTTAGCGATTGTCTCGTTTTTGTAGTACTCCCAGTTCTTCTCTAAAGCTTTGCTCCAGCATTTTTTCAATCATCGGTACTTGATTTTCGAAAAGAGTCATAGCTCTATCCCATTCTTTAAACAGCTGCTCGTCAGTAATTTCTAAGGCGTTACCCTCACTGACAAAACTTGCCAACATGGAAGAAGCTTTAGATAAAGCATTTTTGAAGCCATCAATTTTCTCGCAAAGCTCCTACTCGAAAAAAATTCTATTCTTTTTGAAATAATTTCCATGTTCATCAGCAGCATTCCATAGTTGTTTCAGATATTCTCTTTGCTTTTCATGTTTTACGCTTGGATAAAATTTAACGAAATTTGATGCAGCTCTGTGGAGTGCCACCAAGCGTTTATACATTTCACTTATGATATTTACTTTACGTTCATGTAACTGACTAAAGCGGACTTGATGTTCAAATTCGATTAACTGAAATGATGATTGAAGGCGCACAAGTTCTTTCTGTGATTCAGCTTGAAGATTAACCTTGAATTTTTCGATGTCTTTTGAAAGCACGTGCGTAACTATCGATCTTGCAAACCACGCCATTGCTCCAAAAAGAACGGCAGATCCACTGATTGAGGTAATAATTTCGGTGATTTCCATTGGCGTATACCGTAGAACACCAACAAGCCGATATAGCATTCAGTTTGATTTTTAAGGTTTCAAATCAATAATGATCCCACTTACTTTAATTTTTCCTTGCCCTTTATACTCTTGCCATCCTACAAGCTTATCTTGTTCATCGAAAATAAAATAGTAGTATCTATGCCCAATATCGTGCTGGTCATAGAGAGAATACTTTAGCAGGTAATGGCCCTTAATGTAGTCGGTTGAAATTGGATCACCCATTTTTTGGACAATCTCTGTCCTGGAGTACCCTGGTCTTAAGTCATTTAGCTCACTGAGACTTGGATGAGTGGCACATCCAACTATTAGAAAAACAAGAAGGAATAAAATATTTTTTTTCATAAGTTGTCGCCTTTTAAGTAAAAACGAAAACCATATAAATACTTTTCAGCTAACGGGCTGCTCTGGCGCGGCGAGCATTTTCGCCGCCCCCTGGCGCTGCGAGGCTATCCCTTAATATTTTATTTTGAAAATTCATTGTGCACCGACTCTTTTCAAACCTTTAATTATCAGTAAGCGAAGTTCTTCAAGAAACTGGTCTTGATGATGCGTCGAGGTAAAGTCTGAGTTGAGTGCTCTCGTTGAGTTCTCATAAGCTTCAAGCTCATCATCAGTAAACCCAAGCTTTGTAGTCAACTCATGCCCCCTAAAAGCCAACCGGGGTTTCTCAGGCTGATATTCAAATATTGCAGCCGATTTGCTATCAGCGACTTGGATCTTGAACATCAAGGAACTACCACCATGAGAAACTAGTATATCTGGAGAAAATTCATCCACGATAGAATCGAGTTTTGCATTAAATTCCTCAATATTGCCATCCATCTCATTCATCATTTGGGGAGTCAGCCCGATGGATCGCTCCCTTGGGTATAGCGGCTTTGTAACTTGTGTTCGATTGCGATTGTTGCTCATCCCCATCCTGAGAGCATCATTGTAAGGAAATGGTGAAGCCTTCATTAGATTGGGGCTGATGTATTCCTCAAGTAACTGAACGAGTTTTGAGACATCCAAACCGGAAAGGGTAACTTGAGGTGTGTCATAATCCGATCCAACATAGACAAGCCATTCCACGCCATTACTTAGGATGCCAACCGGCGGGCGAAGCGCATTGCAATACTTCTTAATTTGTTCGAAATCTTTTTGCTCCCACGGTTTGGCCCAACGTTTTGCCTCAAGCACAAAGTAGACACCGCTATAATCGCAACAGACCACGTCTACGGCTACAGAAGCTTGATTTTCTGTTCCTATTGCAAAGGTAGGGATCTGAAATTCTGTTATAATTCTTTTGAATCGCTTCCACCCAAGAGACTCGAGAACTGGAAGAATTCCCCGATAGAGCAGAAGAGCTTCACTGAATCCAAAAGTGTCCATTGGGTTTGTAAAAGCTTTTTGAAGGTCTTCTGAAGTCATGTTCGGTTCATTTACATTATTAGAAAATTAAATGCCTAAAAATAGCTAACGAAAAATTTGGCCAGGGATCCCCGCACCGGCGGGATTCGCCGTCATCATGTGCTTGAATCCGGACTGCAAAAGGCGGTTAAAAAAGCCGTGTCTCTTGCCGGAATCAACAAGCGTGTGGGTTGTCATACGTTCCGACAC
>JAGYMJ010000547.1 GCA_018400625.1 Planctomycetota bacterium | reverse complement strand
CTGAATCATTATTCCACCGGCACAGGGCACGGTGGTGATGAAACAACGGGGTTCACTAAAATATTTACCCGTGAAGTGCATAGCTTTTTCCCCATCGGCACAGGACACGGTAGGGAAACAAAACATAGTTCACTGAGGACTTACCATGATTTTTTACATTTCACGGTTTATCTCATGCACCAGAAAAAACTCATATGGAAGCTTCTGCCGCCACTTCTTTTGATTTTTGTGACGGCCCTGCTCATCGTTATGGCCAATTCGGCCCGAACCATGCGCGGGTTCCATATCACAGAAAAAGAAAACGAACTCCACCGTCTTGCCAAGCTGCTCGGATCAAATATCAGGGAGATGATTTTGGACGGAGATATTGAGGGCTTAATCGCCGAATCTCAAGTCATAAGTGAAAAATTCCAAGCGAGAATAACGCTTGTTGCTCCCGACGGTGCCGTTCTCGTTGATACGCATGAGTATGTCTCTAAAATGGACAATCATAGAAACCGTCCGGAAATCCTGGAAGCGGATTCCGCCGAAAGCGGACGCGCTGTACGATACAGCAAAACACTGGGAGCCGAGATGCTTTATGTCGCTGTTCCCGCCCGGGCTCGACCCATCGATGAAAGCAACAATGACGACTCCCGCCTCGGATATATTCGCGTTGCGATGCCGCTCTCTGCCATCAATGAAGCGTTGCGCAGCATGTATTTCCGACTGATTTTCGGGACTATAGCCGCAGCCTTTCTTACCGGGGTCTTCTGCTATTTAGTTGCCCGCAGAATCACTCACCCTCTTCACCGGCTCAAAGCGGGTGCACAGCGATTTGCTACCGGGCGGTTCGACCAGAAAATTGAACATAGCGATATCCGCGAGATGAACGAAGTGGCTTCGGCAATGAACAGCATGGCTGCGGAACTCGACACACGCATACGCACGGTTCGTCAGCAAAAAAACGAACTTGATGCCATCCTGTCAAGTATGGATGAGGGAGTAATCGCCGTCAATTCCAGCCAAAAAGTTATAAGCATAAATCAAACAGCAATTTCCCTCCTGAATATCAAACGCAGGATAATCATCGGCCGTCCCCTGCAAGAAGTTATACGTCACTCAGAACTAAAGGAAATTGTTGAGTCAGCACTGAGCGATAGACAGCCGGCCAAAGGCGAAATTGTCACCCGAGCGAACATAAGCAAAGAAAGATATTTGCAGGTCAGCGCGTCGGCGCTAAAAGATTCTCAAGGCGGATGCTTCGGCGCCGTGATTGTTCTGAGTGACCAGACTCAAGTTAAACGCCTCGAACGCATAAGAAGCGACTTTGTGGCCAATGTCTCCCATGAGCTCCGAACCCCGATCACTTCCATTAAAGGATTTGTGGAAACTCTCCAGCAGGAAGATCTGGATCTGCCCGGGGATAAGCGCAAGTTCCTTGACATCATCGCACGACAAGCCAACCGTATGACAGAGATAATACGTGACCTGCTGACTTTATCCGCCATTGAAAAAGATGCCGGCAGTGATTGGATCGAGCTGCGGTTATGCCCGCTGGACGGTGTGCTGGAAAATGTTCTCCGCTCCTGCCGTCACAAAGCAGAGGGCGCCGAAATAAAACTGGAAATGGAGTGCACGCCGGAACTGGAAGCAAGGATTAATCCCGAGCTTTTCGAACAGGCGCTGATTAACCTGGTCGATAATGCGATCAAATACAGCAGTCCGCACGGCACAGTACGTATTGAGACAGAGAAAGATGATCAGGAAACAGTCGTCCGGGTGATTGACCATGGATGTGGAATCGCCCGTGAGCATCTGGACCGTGTTTTTGAACGCTTTTATCGTGTCGATAAGGCCAGAAGCCGCAAACTCGGAGGAACAGGACTCGGTCTTGCCATCGTCAAACATATCGCGATAGCTCATGGGGGCTGCACGGAAGTTGAAAGCACCCCCGGCAAAGGAAGCATTTTTTCAATACATCTGCCGTCATAACAACGATTTTTGCTTCAAACTGCAAATGTTCAGCAACCCCCCTCCGTTACCACCGGACTTGTTCCGGTGGGACGATATTTTTGCACTACAGGAGCCGACTAAAACCCCCGCCGACCCTGTGTCGGTGGAGCGAATGATTCAC
>JAGYMJ010000546.1 GCA_018400625.1 Planctomycetota bacterium | reverse complement strand
CAAGCCCGGCGGTAGGAACCCCAAATCAACGGGGTTCACTGAGGACTTACGGGCACGGTGGGGATGCTACGGGGTTCACTGAATACTTACGGCATTTCCAACTTCTGCAGTTTATGCCCGGAGATAACCATGGAGATAAGTTAAGACCGTTTCGGTTAAATCCTGGGCGGCAGCCGGAGTGAAGATGGATGTGCGGGGCTCGTATCCCTCATGTTTCCATTCTTCACGGGTTGGAAGATACGTAAAGGAACCATTAGTATAGCCGAAATAGAACGTATAGGGGAATGGCGAACGATGCCGGATGGTATTGGCCACCTCGCAAAATAGCTCCAAAGGTGCGCTCCATACGGCCATTTCTTCGTTGATTTTCATGAATTTCAGCGGTATTCTAAGCAACTGGTCGCCCGCTTCCGTTACTCTGAGGTAATCGTTGAAATTATCCGGCCAATCCAAATCCCGCTTTTTGGGGGTTTCAAAAAATGTCGAATACGTTTTGAGAGTAACTTGATTGGTCGTTTTTGATATTTTCCCGGCGGCATCCAGTATTTTATCGCCCAGCAAAACGCGAAACTGTCTCAGATGCGGTTTATGAGGGCTGGGTCTCCCACTGTATATCGGCGCCTGGTTACCGGCGGCGCCATTGATAAACAACAGGGGTGCACCGGTTTTTTCTTCCACATATTCCGAAACGACACCGGCAACATCCGCACTGATCTCTAAGTTGGCGGATCCGAGAACTGTTCCATGAATCGGGTAATTGGCAACGAAAACCAATGGTGAACCATCCTCCTGTTTGTCCATTCTTAAAAGGCCGATCCGGCGGTCAACCGGCTTGTCAGGATTATTCCCCAGGAACGCTTTGCCGTCATCTCCGACGGCCCGACGATTGATATTGGCCTGTGAAAATCCCCACCCGATACCAAGACTGACCGGCTGAAGTTTTTTCAGTGCCTCATGAACACCATCGAACAATGACTTTTCAACAAAATCAACATATTCCGTGTCGAGCTTCTTCTTAAAACGGTTGGGCATAAAAACCGGCACAATACCCGGTGGCCCGATTTCGGGAGCAGAATGGGTATGCGTCAATGACCACCAAAAGTTATTGCGTTTTATCCCTGCTTTACTCTTGAGTTTGGAGGCCATACGCTCATATTGAAGCGGAGACAATGATGCGGCATCGGTCGATACCAACACAAAAGGAGTCTCTCCATCGTGAAGGACAACAATGCGATGGTAAATATGGTCATGAACCCCTGTTGATATTCGTTCCTGATACCCCCTCAACCGCTGGGGCGTCCGGGGTGTGATATCAACTTTGACGACAGACGCTTGAAAAACATTATTCTGCACGCGCACTTCATTGTTGTGTTCCGAATTTTCTTTAGCCAAGTCCTTGTTCTCCATGTGATAAATTTTATTTATGATGAAAAACATTAAAAGTTATGAAACTGCACCAGAATGCCTTTATTTCTTAAAAATTCAGAGAAATACGTGGTAAATATTCAGTGAACCCCGTCTCACTTGATCACCACCGGCACAGGGC
>JAGYMJ010000545.1 GCA_018400625.1 Planctomycetota bacterium | reverse complement strand
GCCCTTAAAAGGGCTCACTACAAACCATTTACAACCTTTTCGGCCAGGCTGATAGAAGAGCAAGCGCCGCAGGGGCCGGGCTGGGCGGAGAAACGGCGGAGCGTATAGTTTAAGCCCGCTGTAACTGAGAATCATCATTCCACCGTCACAGGGCACGGTGGTGATGTTACGGGCTTCACTGGGGACTTACCTGTTAACATCAGCGTTACACTCTGCCGGGTCTTACAATATATCCCGTGCGAATGGTAGCAATCAACAGCATGATGATGGTAGAAACCAGCATAAAGTATAGGTTGGGCAGCCAAAGATAAAAATCCTCACTGAGCGCAGGCAAAGCTGTTTCACTCAGCATGGCAACTATCGGATTGATAACAAACAGGATTTGCAATACCCCGTGAGAGAAATGCTGCTGGGCCGGCAGGCCGATAAGTGAGAGCACACATACCACCAGAACGACGGCATAGGTGGCGGCGATACTTGTGCTGGTTCGGCGAGAAAAGGCGCTGAAAAAGATACCTGCCGAACAAATGAACAAAAGTGTTACCAGCAATGTCACAGAGCTGCGGAGGATTCCAGGGATTAGTGACTCATCCACATAGCCTAAGACAAGATAGGCCGGCATCGTGGCTGCAAGCAAAAGTAATACGGGAAGGATAACGGATTGGTATTTGCCCGCGATTATTTTCAGACTGGACAAGCGCGTCAGGCGCAACAAATCAAACCTTTTATTCTCAATTTCTCGCGATATGAGCGGCGCGCTGAAAATGGGCCCCATAAATAAAATGAGTATCATTTGGAAACCCACAGTAAAAACCGCAATAACACGTGTAGCATATATATATGTTCCGAAAGCCGACAGCATAACTAAGATCAAAGAGACCGATCCACAAACATACAAACCCCGCAGCAGTTGAACTAAGCGGCCGAAAAGCATGGTTCGCATTTCCTTTATAAAGACAGGATTAATAAGATTCCCCATTGGGCGCCTGCGTCCTTTAGGATTGATCAAATAAAATGGCCAACGGGTAAGACGTTCCTTCAGTGCTTTATCGGATATTTCTTCACGCTGGGGAGTAGGTGAAGGGCATCGCCTGAGCCCGGCAAAAATGAAAGTGAGCAACAGAGAACTCACAATGATGGAAAACAGCGCAAATAAACTGTAAGGCTCCGCAAGATCGACCGATTCTAATGAACCCCTTATAGCGCCGGGCTGCACAACACCGATCATTGCCACAAAGGGACTGAGAGACCATAAATAATGAAGAACTTTTTCGGTCATGCCGCTGGATTTTTCTATAAACATTAAGGCGGGAATGATCGTGAGGAAACAGACAACAAAAACAATGATATAGCTTGTAACTACCGACCTGTAAGTTTTTTTACTCAAATAACTAATAGTCAGCCCCACCGCTCCGGTCAGATAGGCGGCAAGAAATAAAGTGACATAAAACCACAGTATTGCAGCCCTGTTAATTCCGCCCAGAACTATACACATACTGACGAAAGGGATACCGGAGAGTATAACCATCAACAAAAAACTCAAAGAGCCGGCAATTTTACCCCATACGATAGAAAAGGGACTCATCTTCGTGCCGTAAAGGATATCGAATGTATTGCGCTCTTTCTCCATAGTAAAGGCGGGACTGACAAAAGCGGGAGCAAACAAAATGACAAGGGCAAGCTGCCCAATACCAAGAACTGTAAACAGGTGTTGCGTCCTGTAGGAACTCAGCGAATACAATCCCGTTTCCGGCCATAACATCCAAACGGCGGAAAGGCATACAAAAATAAACAGTATTTGCAGGACAAGGGACCGCTTTTTACGCAGAGCCATAATAACATCTTTATGGATCAGCGGTGGAAATAACGCGCTGCCGAAATCTTTTAATTTATTCGTATTATGATTGAGTTGTTTATTCTTCATATATAATTTCAAGTGGAGAAAACATCACCGTGAGGCTGCTGTAAGCTCCATGAAAGCCTCTTCCAGACTGATCGGCACTTCATGGAACTCGACAAGTCTAAACCCTTTACCGATAAAATTGGACAGAAGGTCAGAAAGCTGAGTATCATTGGCTTTCCATTGGAATCTCAGCATTTGGCCCTTACGACTAAGTTCTTTTATTGCATGTTTTTCGCTCTTTTTTTGAAGAATCTGCTCCGCTTTTCCCGCCTTTTCAAGGAATTTTATCTCGATCAATCGTTCCTGCCGAATACCCGCCATCACCTCATTCACAGGCCCTGAAGTTATCAATTTGCCGTTATTAATTATCCCGATTGTATCGCAGATAGCCGAAAGCTCAGGCAGTATATGGCTTGACACCAATATAGTTTTCCCTCTATCGACCAGGTTGCGAAGCAAATTTTTCATTTCCACCCTTGCGGTGGGATCGAGACCACTGAGAGGTTCATCGAGCAGAAGAACTTTGGGATCGTGAATTAAAGTCCGGGCAATCCCCACTTTCTGTTTCATACCGCGGCTGAGCGCTTCAACAAATATGTCGCTCATATAAGAAGCTCCAGATATTTCCAGAACCTTATCTATGCGTTTCTTCCGCTGCTTGCGGGGTATTTTGAAAGCGGCTCCGAAAAAGTCAAGATATTCATAGACACGCATCCCCTCATATACGCCAAAAAAATCGGGAAGATAACCCACCAATTCTTTTATTTTCCTGGGGTGATGCGTGACTTCAACATTATCGACATAACAGGATCCGGAAGTGGGACGCATCAGCGCCGCCAGAATGCGTATAGTCGTTGTCTTCCCCGCACCATTAGGCCCGATATAACCAAAGATATTCCCCTTTTCAATATCAAGACTGAGTTCTTTTAAGGCACAAAAGTCACCGTAATACTTTGTAAGTTTTTCAAACTTTATCATGAATGCTTCCTCAAAACCAACAAATTTAAGATGCCGTCTCTTCAAGAATAAAATTGCAACGAATTCATTCCGTCACTCCTTCAACAGAAAGATAGGCGTCCCTTAATCGGAAAGCCCCCTGTAGATATTGGTGATCACCTCCTGCATCTGTCGTCGTTTCATCAACGGATAAGAACAAACGGACTACATGATTTTCTTCTCCATAGAATCTGAATATATCGGGTATATCCACCCTGTTACCACCTGGAACGTTGACAAAATCATCAATTTTCTCTTTTTCACCATTTCGCATCCCAAAGACGGATATTCTCCCTCTATGGTCAGTATGCAAATGCAGGTTCAACTCCCCTTTTTTCAATGCTATTCGGCGAAAATCTTTCGGAAGAAAGAAATGAAGTTCAAGTTGCGACACACGCTGCTCCTGGCTCATCGTCACAAGAGAATGAATATTTTGTCCTGCCGAAATCCGAAACGCCGCGGAATTCATAGCGCCGGGTATCTTTATCTCCATCCCCGGCTGAGGAAGGCGAATGTCAGGAAAAATACACAACAGACTTCTGCTGCGTTTTATAAGTTCAAAATCCTGCTCATCGTCCATCTCAAGTCTTTCATCGATGAAATTTTCTCCCTCAGGTGCCCATGCCACAAAAAATAGCCTGCTCTGCCAGGGCAATGCATGCTGCATGGTCTGAAAATATACACTGGCCGGTTTGAAAACATCGGTCAACATATCTTTTCTGGCGATATCCGTGGTCCCGAGCATACTGCGCGTCGTAAAATTCCACTGCTGTCCTACAGATCGGTCACTTATATCCACACTTTTCACCTCATTCGGAGCCAGATCACCTACGGGGAACGGATACCCATTGACGGCAAAAAAACCGCCCTCCAGACGCATATCCGTTGTGTTTTCGACCTGACCTGTCAGTCCATCTTTCCCAAATTCCAGATCAATATTAACGGGCCCTTCCAGCGAAACCGGCGTTCGTGCCTGGAAGCGGGGAAATTCTCCTTCTGAAAGGCGAAGACCGGTAATGGAAAATTGATCCCCAACCTTGACATTGCGGTGCGTCACCCTGCCTTCATCCGCAGCGGTCGGGCTCTCAGCAGTAAGCGTCGCGCCCGGTTGGGGAGAACCCTTAAGGATTGCGCGCAGGCTTTTGGGTGTATATAACCCGATCAACGCATCC
>JAGYMJ010000544.1 GCA_018400625.1 Planctomycetota bacterium | reverse complement strand
TAAAAATTTATGATGGTGGAAACTTTTAGTCTTCCTGTTTCTGCTTAAACGCGGCGGTAACGGGATTCACTGAATATTTACTATGAAAGCGGTGCTCGCCGCACCGCACTCCAAATTTATGTGCTCATTGCATCCGCAAAGTTGCCGAAGAGCTTTTTTTGTGGAGTGGGCGTTGCGCAATATCAGTAAAGGAGAAACATTGCTTATGGATAAAACCCGCAAAAAAAGAGAAGGTTTCGTGCTGCCGGCGGTGATAATCTTTATCATTTTCACCATCATGATGGGGCTGACACTGCTGGAGATCGGCACCCTGGAACTCATCGACGCCAACCGCCGTACCGATCGCGAGAAGGCCTTCTATTTGGCTGAGGCGGGAATTGGAAAGGCGATGGCCGCAATCAGAGTTGACCCTGACCATTCTTTTTTGTACGCTCACGATGAAAATAATCCCTATTCGCTCGGCGGTGGGGAAATCGTACTGGAATATGATTCCGATAACAATACTCTTATATCCACCGGCCGCGTCGGTGCGCGAAACTCTCCTGAAGAGGAGAGTATTAAAGTTTATTTGTCGTCAGAAGGTACAGGTGGACCGGGCGTGTTTACAAACGGAATATTCGGTCGGGGTTCAATCAGTGTGAAAGGAAGTTCGAAAATACGCGGCTACGATTCCAGGGACGGAAGTGAGCAGGATGCGTTTGCAGGGAGTGTGGAGCATATAAACCTTACCGGCAATCCTTCTATCTTTGGAGATGCCGCCGTAAGTGAAGGCGGAACTATAGATTATCCGCTTTGGAAACCCCTTGCCATCACCGGGGACAAGATTTACGATCTGCCGGAGCCCGTTTTGCCTCCTGTGGAAATCCCGCCTTCGTTCGCGACGATGCCCTATCTGCAAGAAGCTGATCCGGGGTTCACACCGGGAAGCAATTACCAGGTTGACGGGGACGACAATTTTTCAATTGGTCAGTGGCCGTTTGTGGCCGGGATTACTTCAGGAGATTACCGCGTGAACGATTTTGAAATGACCTCGAACGCAGAACTTACTGTTGATGGGGACGTCCGTTTCCTCGTTGAGGGAGATATCAAAATGCCGGCCAATGCAGAGATTATCCTGGAGGAAGCTGCTGCACTTGAAATATACTTTGATGGTGATCTGGCCGTTCGCGGCAGTTCCAGAATAAACCCCGGAGGCCGACCGGCAAATGTCGCCCTGTATTCGACGTCTGATCGTGACCTGGAGCTCACCGGAAATGTGCAGGTATATGCCGCCATTTACGCTCCGGAGTCCCATTTCTTCCTCGCCGGCAGCTCCCCTTTATATGGTGCATTGATAGCACAAACCGCGGAACTGGTGGGCAATGTGACAGTGTACCACGACGTAGCCCTCAATGAAATGGTCGTTCCCGGTGACCCGGGCGGAAGTGGAAGCGGGGAAGTGTTAATAGAAAAATGGACAAAACCCGGGTGGACGGAGAGGTTCTGAGGGCGTTTTAAGGCTCACTCTCCGACTCCAAACGTTCACCGCGTAAAGAGCCCCTCACCGATCCCAGCGCTCAAACCCGAAACTGGAATGTCTTCGACGGATATTTATCGGCCGACGCTGCTCTGCCGGGCGCTGGGAGCGGTTGGAATGCCGAAAAAACTCCCAACCAAAGCCCCCCAGGCCGCTTTGGGCGTCCAACCGTGCGAGTAACCGCTGCCGGCGCCCGTGCCTGCACAGCTCGCAGAGAACATCTCACGCCGGCTCAGATAACCAGAGCAAGCGGCCGGCAGCGGGCGGGCAAGGCAGTAATATCGCCTACCGCGCCCCATCCGGGGCGCCAATGTTTGTGGTTATCCGTTTTCCACGGGTTCAAAACCCAAGGCTGCCAAACCATGCCCTTATCAGGGCATAAGTAAATATTCAGTGAACCCCGTTATTTCATCACCACCGTGCCCTGTGTCGGTGGAATAATGATTCAGAGCTACGTAT
>JAGYMJ010000543.1 GCA_018400625.1 Planctomycetota bacterium | reverse complement strand
AAACTTGCCGGAAGGAGCCTGGCGCCCCAGCCCCAAACTGGGGGCCGTTTGCGGTTTGGCGGTTCTCATGCTGGAAATGCCCTCTTTTTTTTATTCCGTTGCATTAGGACTGCAGATGGGAATTGAAGTATCATGGAGAGGCATTCCCTATCTGGAAGCTTTCCAACCGAGAGCAACAGCCTATGGAGTTATAATCGCTCCCATTTTATTACTCAGTGCGGTTGCAGAATCTATCGCTATCCGAGCTGCTTATCAAGAGTCTTAACCCGCCGGCGAGAAATGCAGATCATTTATACTTCGGAACCTTGAGTTTCCTTCTTTTCTTCTTCAGCCTCCTCGCTGCCTTCCTGTTCCGGTTCCGGAGGGCCTGCATTCCCAGCTTCATGCTTAACTCCCTGTTCTTGTTCGGGTTTCTTTTTCTTCTTCGCCAGCAACACCAACAGCAAGACCAATACGACCAGGGCAATAATAATTACTAATACTACTGGATCCATGACAGCCTCCTATAAAAGTGCGGCAAATGTCAAAAAAATGCTCTCTACGGTATTGCCGCAATATACCGTCAAGCATCTCATCTATTATTATGCACGCAAAAACAGCTTAAGTCAACCTTATCATTATCTCTATTGTCATATTGCTCCCTTTACCTTATGGCAAATATAATATATAATTGTCTCTAAAGACATTTTCACTTTGTTATTCAACTTTATTAAATAAATAAAAAAATATAAATAAATAAACACATAAATTATCACCATTTATAAATTTTTGCATTTTACAACTCAAATTATCGGCAAAAAAGGGCCATTCCATGACTTCTATTTCATACAGTGACGCAGGTGTTGATATTGAAAAAGGCGACCGTTTCGCTGGTTCCATTCAAGGACTGATGAAACGTACGTTCGACGGACGGATTGTTGATCTGCCCGGAGGATTTGCCGGACTGTTTTCTGTAGATTTTGAAGGAAAACTCTGGCGCAGGAATTACAAGCATCCCGTCCTCGTGAGCTCAACCGACGGCGTAGGCACTAAGCTGAAACTGGCCTTTTCAAGCGGCATACATAATACGGTAGGGATCGATCTGGTCGCCATGTGTGTCAACGATATCTGCGCTTTAGGTGCAGAACCTCTTTTTTTTCTGGACTACTTAGCGACAGGTGAAATTGATGAAAAAACCCTTTTTGATGTCGTCCAGGGGATATCAGACGGATGCCGTCAATGTGACTGCGCTTTACTGGGCGGGGAAACCGCTGAGATGCCGGGGTTCTACGGCCCGAATGAATACGATATGGCCGGTTTTGCCGTCGGTGTTATTGAACGTCAACGCATTATTACGGGACAAAGTATTCGGCCCGGCGATAAAATCATCGGGCTCCCGTCAAGCGGCTTGCACTCCAACGGCTATTCACTCGCACGAAAAGTGTTCTTTGAACATGCCGACATGGATCATGACGCCGGCCTTGAAAGATGGGGACTCAAGAGTTCTCTCATCGAGGAACTGATCCGCCCCACGCTAATCTACGCTGCCCCTTTGCGTGAAGTGCTCACTTATTATAAGGTGAAGAAACCCGTTCATGGGGTTGCGCATATCACGGGCGGCGGATTGCCCGGCAATGTTGCAAGAATCCTGCCCTCAAAATGTGATGCAGAGATAAATGTTGATAGCTGGGATAAGCCAAAAATTTTCGATATTATACAGGATGTAGGAGGCGTCACTGATAATGAAATGTATAAAACATTTAACATGGGTATCGGGTTTGTTTTAGTCGTCTCTGAATTCTACCATAACTCGATATTGCAAATTCTTCATAATATTAAACATCCCCCTTTAGTTATCGGTCAAATCACCGAAGGTCGTGGGGAAGTTCAATTGAAATAGTTTGAATTATTCTACCGTTTAATGGCGATGTTTCACCCCAAAGGATGGAATGAGCCTTCATTGGGCGTAAGTCCTCAATGCACTACGTTGTTCCCCCACCGGCACGGGGCACGGTGGTGAGAAAACGATGCACTTCACTGAATATTGACCATTGGGCACATGTCCATTAATATCTGGATTTTCTCTCTATCAGGTGCAGGAACTGAAGATGAAAGGCATAAGAATCTCCAACAAAAATGAACTCATGGACAGATTCGCCCTGGGTCTGCGCCTTTCGATGCGGGTGAAGGCGCTTTTAACCAAAAACATTGACATTACGGAAACGGTCTTATCGGCTGCTGCTGAAGAAAAAGCGTTAGAAAAAACACTGCTTGATGCCTATTTATTATCCACTCCCGACCTGGAAGAAGAGAAGATTCAGTCAATTGCAAAGCATCATGGGTATAATGAGTACGACCTTCTGCAAATTTCAGAAAGCCCTGACGGGTGGCTTACTCTAGCTTTCCAGGACGACATAATGGCTGAGGATGGGACTGAGGGGAATGAAAATATCTCTGAAAATGAGGCGCTTACTTACCTCAACAATCAAATCACCCGTCCTGAGACCGAAGAAGTATTCTCGGCGAAAGACATAGCCGCCCTGAAAATGGAAGTTATTGCGAGTCAGGATCCGCAGAAACGTATCGAAGCTATCCGAAAACTTATCTATGCACCTTCGCATGACAGCGACAAACCGGCCATCTTTATCAACGCACTCACCGACCGATCAGCGGGTAAAGATATCCGAAGAGAAGCCGTGGAAGCTCTCGAGAAAATTGGACTGGAAGAGAAGTTGTGCACCCCTCTCCAAAATCTTTTTGCGGGCGATGAAAAGACGGCCATCGATGCCGTTCAACGCATCGCAAACCTTGTTGAATCGCTGGATGAAGCCCAAAAAAGTGTTGTACTGGCGGTCTTATTGAAATTGCTTGAACAAAATCCTCCCACTGCTCTTGCCGCAAAATCAATGGACATTATCAGTTCTCAAGCTGGTGTAATGTCCGAAAACAAGAAAAAACTTATCCACTTCCTGCGCCTTTCACTGAGCCAATTAGAGCACTCTTTTCGCAAAACACACAAAACAGTTTCCAGGGCTTTTTCAAATTTTCATGATGCCGATCCGGAAACGGTGATGCCATTTTTATGGAATGAACTTGAACAGTCCTCCGCCCCCGATGTTAAAGGTTTCTTAATCCGCCAAATAAGTGTCCGGTGTGAAAGGCCGCAAGAAAAACTCCTGGAACTCGCCGGCTACGCCTTGAGAGGATTCCAGCAAGCATCCATAAAGGAAGATCAACGTTCATATCTTAAGTCATGCCTTATAACCATTGGCAAACCTTCCATTCAAGCTATAAATGCAAAACTCGCAGAGACTTCAGGTAGTAAAAGAAGTGAATTAGTTGGGTTGCTGGATTTTGTCTGCAAGGAATGCGATTTAACAGAAGAGACAATAATTACCGTTGTTAAAACCCTGCTTAATTTACTCAAAGTTGCCGAACGCAGCACTCGCCGCCGCATCCTTGAAACATCTGTTTTTGCCCACCCGCTTATCCCGGACGCACTCCGGCAAGAGATTGCCACGGAACTTCTTTCCCATTTTTCAGAGTTCAAACTTGCCAATACTCAGGACGACATATGTCATTCTCTGCAAAAACTCGGCCCGGCGGCGATACCCGCTATTTTAGACTACTTAAAACATAATTCTCGCGAAAGGGAAGCTGACGCGGTTTTCACGACTCTCGGCAGGATTGCAGAAGAAGCCGGAGAGGAGCTCACCCCCGAGAATGCCCGCAATGCAATTGGTTTCTGCATGGGTCTTTTCGTCAGGAAAGATCTAAAACAGGGCAGTTTCTGTATTGCCATGGCCTGGCTATGCGGCTATACCCCACCAGGCCGGGGGTTTGTTGATAAAGTAATTTCCGAGCTTGAGAAGAGGCTTTGGAAATCTCCATTCACATTTGAAATTATCGAGGCCCTTGGCATACTTGCAGGGTCCCCCAATATAACAACGGAACACCAGGTGGATATTTTCGATAAGTTCTCTTATATCATCACCCTAAAAACTGATGCTTCTCTGGGGGTGGAAAAAGAAGGAGAAAATGGCCCTGTCTTCGAATTCGGTAAAGGTATTGATTTCGAAACAACCGTCATACCGACAGTCATCAAGGGATTTCACAGGATAGGAGTCGGGGAAAATACACCCTGGGAACTCCGTACAAAAGTTGTGAAACGCTTACTTGTGCTTTGGGAAGGTGTTTCTCACATGCGAATAGTCTGGAGCCCTTCGGCCGTTGAGACTCTTGTTAATGCTATTGGAGATGTGGCATCGTCACCATATATAGAAAGCGATATGCGTGCACGGCTTGGCGGCGCTTTACTGAAATGCCTTAACAAAACAAATGTCATCAGGAACTTAGGCATTATATGCTCTGTTCACGACAAAAACGACAAAATGAGATCCCTCTCCCTTGATGCAACCGAACTGCTGCTCCAGGAATGGGAAAACGCGTACGAAGAGGACATGGAACGAAGGTCAGCCATACTGAGAAGTTTGGGGGCTATTGCCGCCAATAACGCCTTCTCCAGGAATGATAAAGAAGTGAATTTTATGAGAGAAAAAATCGTCAAATCCCTTTTCCAGGGGCTGCGAACCGGCATATTACATGTTCAAGAACCACTTCAGACCCTATCTGAATGCGAAGGCCTGAGCAAAAAACAGAGAGCGGAGATAAAAACGCGATTGGAACAGGCCTTCGGGCTGGTCCACGTCGGAAGCTAAAAGCTCTACATATAATAAACCCTTTTATTTTCCCGAACGTATATTCCGCGAAGATAGCGTGAATTATACAGCAGGATCAATTCAAGCGAATCGTTGAAAAATAAGCAGACCCAAGCTCCGTATCTTTAAGTCCATACTCGCGCAAAAGATTCATCAGCGTGTAACTCACTGATGAC
>JAGYMJ010000542.1 GCA_018400625.1 Planctomycetota bacterium | reverse complement strand
ATGACAGTGCAAGCGCCGGAGGGGACGGGCAGGGCGGAGAAACGGCTACGTCATGAATGATCGCCACTTAGCTCTGAATCTTCATTCCACCGGCACAGGGCACGGTGGGGATGGATTGACGGGGTTCACTGAATATTTATAATGAGACGTGGTTCATTGAGGACTTACCTGCAGGTTTTCAGGCGAGACTTGGCCCTTTCAATTTCATTTTTATACTGAGGGAGCCATTTTGCCTGGGCAACAAGCATTTCATCGGTCATCCGGGCTATTTCGGGCGGGTTGCATACTGCCCCGGTAAGCGGGTCCAGCATCATGGCCTGAACCAATAAATTGTAATCTCCATTGATTGCTGCTTCTACCGCAAGTCTTTGAACGCTGATTGAGGCGTTGCATATAGCCGCGCAGGCCATAGGCAGTTTGCCGACTTGAGGTATGTTGATGCCGTTTCGATCGACATAGCCGGGCACTTCGACGATCGCCTCTTCAGGCAGGTTGGTAATACATCCATTATTGACCACGTTAAAATGTCCTCTGTATGTGCGTCCGGTTTCTCTTGCTTCTATGATATGACCGCCGTGTTCGATAGATCGGTTTTCAGTCGAAATGACGGGCGGGTCTTCCTGCATCCATTTCTTGAAATTGTCTTCATAGCTATCCCGCCCTTTGATGGTTTTCAGATAGCCCCCCGTCTCACCATGAACCCAAACCGAACGGTCTATCCATCTGTCAAGTTCTTCGGGTCTCTTTCTATACCAAGGCACATATTCCGAGACATGGCCGTTAGATTCGGTGGTATAGTATCCGAAACGGCGCAGCATATCTATCCGGACTTTTTCAGTACGACTGTATTCGGGATGGGTTTCAAAACCTTCAAGCAGCCTTTCCGTCCAGTCCTGACCATCATACAGAATTTGGATGTACCAGGTCTGGTGATTGATGCCTGCGCAGATTATATCCACTTCTTTTTTCTCCACACTGACGTAGTCATCGGACTCCGGGTCGGTGTCACCGTTGATGAGAAATTCGATAACGTCAGTTATTTGTTGATGTCCATGCTGAACGCCATGGCAGAGCCCGAGGGTGTTGACTTTTCCATGATGGTTTGCCGCCCAGGCATTCATGGCATTGGGGTTGGCGTAATTCAAGAAAAGGCAGTCATCCGCTGCTACCTGGCGAATATCTTTGCAGAAGTCAAGTATTGCAGGGATATTACGCTGTCCATACATGATGCCACCGGCGCAGAGTGTGTCGCCTACGCACTGGTGGATGCCGTATTTCAGCGGGATTTCCACATCGGAGTTGAACGCTTCGATCCCACCTATCCGAACGGTATTGATGACGTAATCAGCCCCTTCCAGTGCCTTGCGTCGATTCAAGCAAGGTGTTATTTTTGCGGGGAGATCATTTGCTTTTATATCCCTCTGTGCAAGTTGAGTTATCATCTTCAGGGTGTTTTCATTTATATCGTTGAACCTGAATTCGGCATCTGCTAATTCCGGCGCCGCTAAAATATCGTGCATAATTTTTCGTGTGAAACCTATGCTTCCAGCTCCTATAACTCCTATTTTCAATGACATGTTAAACCTCCTTTAAGTTATCAATTTTTTTCAGTCTTTTTATGTGGCGTCCGCCTTCAAATTTTGTATCCAACCATGTGTTGAGAATAGGCAAGACCTGATGCGGTTCTATCAGGTCTTGTCCCAGGCATAAAACATTACAGTTATTATGTCTGCGTGCCGTTTCGGCCATACCGGGGGTCAAGCATAATGCGGCCCTTACCCTCTTGAGACGATTTGCAGAGATTGACATCCCTATTCCGGAAGCACAGACCAGAACACCTCTGTCGGCTGTTCCGTTAGCAACGGCCCCGGCCACGGGGATTGCGTAGTCCGGGTAGTCAACGGAAGAACATTCCGGCGATGTTCCAACATCTTTGACTTTATGTCCCTTTTCAGTTAAATAATCTTTAATCAGCGTTTTATATTCTTTGCCGCGGTGGTCGGCGCCAACCCATATATTCATGATTTTTTTCTCTTTTCGCCTAAGGTTAATGTAAAACTATTATTTTCCGTCTCATACCGCTAATAATGCGATCATACCGGCAATGTAGAATGCGGAATCAATCAATGCGTCGCCTATCTCTCCGGCGGGCATTTTGTCATGTGAATAAATATAATTAATCAATATGCAGTAGCCCGGCACGACAAGCAAAAAAAATCCTGCCCCGGGCATCCATCCCAATAAAACACCAGTTAACAATATAAGTAATTGTAGAGGGGCCGCAAACAATAATATCCTCAAAGATATCTTTCTTCCCAGGGCTACAGCTATCGTCTCACGCCCCACAAGCTGGTCGCCCTCAAGGTCCTGCATGTCGGTGAGTAATGTCCGGTGAAATACAACCAGTCCGGAAAAAAGGGCAAAAATAATCAGCGATGTCATACCGGGCTGTTGGGCGGACGATAAAAAAGGAACCAGTACAGTTGTGATAACCCAGGCAAGGACAACAAAAAGCTCTTTTGATCCTGTCAGGTAACCTAAAGGTTCTAAAAATCTGTATGGATTGTGGAGCGGTTTCGGTATACAATAAAGTCCGCCGGCCGTCAGCCCCAGCAGTATGATAATAAATTTGATCGGGCCCAGCAAAAAACTCAGCAGGAGGGATGTTAAACATGTCAGCATGAGGAGCAGGAGGAGCGGACGGGAGTTTTTGTCGAAGAATTCTCCTTTATCCGGTTCATTCAGCATCATGGCTTTTCTTTTGGTGTATTGATGCAGCAAATGCTGAAAAGTTATGAATGAAAAGGCAAGTCCCATACAGAGAAGCAGAGTTTCCGGCGAGAGGCGGAGAAATTCAAATGCCGCATAGGTGATGGCGGCCGCACCGCCCCCAAGGAAAGCTTTAGTCCTTATAGGGATTGCCAATATACGTCTCATGAGCAGAGCTAATGGGTGATTGCATCTCAGATCGTATTTCTGTAATTTATCAACGATGCGTCTTATCATCCAATTCGGCGTGGAGGCCCCGGCTGTTATCCCAATATGGCGAAACTCGAGAACTTCTTCGAGGGACAAATCCTGTTCTGTTTCCACATGAAAGACCGGTGTGTTTGTATCAGCGCATATCTGGGCCAATCGGCAAGTGTTTGCGCTGTTATATCCACCAACGACGATCATGGCTTCAACTTTTTGGGCAAGTTCTATGGCTTCTGATTGACGCTTATGAGTAGCTTTACATATAGTATTGAAAATTGTACATTGATCGGCCTTTTCTTCAATTAAAGCCGATACGCTAAAGAAGGTTTCTTCATTTTGTGTAGTTTGTGCTACGACGACGGCTTTTTCCATTTTTCCTAATTTTTTTGCGTCCCCGATACCGCTGACAACGAAACCGGAACCACCTGTATAACTGAGCACTCCATCGACTTCGGCATGGCCGGGATCGCCGACGATTATGCATTTATATCCTTTTGCGGAATACTTTTGGGCTATTTTCTGAACTTTGCTCACATGCGGGCATGTTGCATCGATGATATTACGCGATTTTTTTTCTATCTCACTTCTTTTTGTCGGGGATATACCGTGAGCCCTTATTATAGCCGAGCCGATTTCACAGTCCGTTTCTTCACCATCAAGTGTTTTAATCCCTTTCTGTTCCAGCATATCCAGGACCTGACTGTTGTGTATAAGGGGGCCGACTGTGAAGATAGGCTTAGGCGCAGAGGGATCGTTGGATGCGTCCAGGCAAAAATCTAAAGCGCGCCTGACCCCCATGCAAAAAGCGGCATTTTGGGCGACAGTGATATCTAATTTTTTCTTCATCGGGGAGTTTTATGTTGAAATAAAAAGTGATTATGAAGACAATTATATATAGGTGATCTTAAATAATCAATCCAAAATCAAAACTTTTATGATGGTGCTGTAATGCTGCTGAAAGGTAACTCACTTTATAAACCGTTGTCGGTTGTTGTTCTATTACTTTTTCAAGTAAGTATTTGTGCAAGTATTGTTACAGGAAATGAAACCCCACCTGCGCAGACTCTGTTTGAAGATTTAGTGGAGAATAGCCGGGAACATATTGAATCCGATGAAATGATATGCCTTGTTGCAGAGTCTGCGACCAAAGTTGAAGATTATACCTTATCAATGCTTGAATTTTTGTTTGAAAACCACGGGTACGAGTGTCGTACAATTGGCGGGCTGGAAAAGCGGTTGCCCGAACTGGGGCAAAACGGAATATCCGAGGCGGAAATAGTTGCGGAATGTGACGCGGCGGATAACCTGCTGTTTGTGAAAGTCAACGATGAAATTGGCGAGACGGCTTATGTTGAATTTTTATTATGGGACAGGGAAAAAAAGGCAAAGTTGAAATACGTTGATGCCGATTTTATTCTGCCGCTTGGATTACGGCAAATTCATGAGACTGTGCCGGAAACTCCACCACGTGATGATCGTATCTGGCGAAAACTCTTTGAAACTCTGGCTATTGAATGTGAATATGTTGAACATAATAAGGAAAAAGGCTGGAGCCTTTCCGAGGCGAATTTTTTTTTCCGGCATGGTTATTGGGAGCAAGCTGCTCAGAGCTTCCGGAGCGTCGAATACGATAAGACATCTTCTTGTTTTCTCTATAAAATTATGTCCGGAAAATGGAGTGGCGACCTGACGGGCGCACAGCGGGATATAGCTGAAATGCTGAAACGTCATCCTGACAGCGGCTTTCTTTATCTGCTCAAAGCCTGGTTAAGCTTCAGTGAAAGTGAAGTTAAAGATGCCGAAATGTTCTTGGAACAGGCCCGATTGTCCGATGTGACACGCGAGGGATTTTATTTTTTCGCTCAATATCTCATGTGGTCTGCCGGCGGGAAAGGCCAGGAGGCCGGAGAAGTCTTGCAAAAATCAGCAGAAATGCTGAAAGATGTTGATTTTGTACAACTGGAAGCCGCACGTTACAATTGGCGTAAAGGTCAATTGGATAAAGCCGTACATTTTTTCAAACAGGCTTTAAAGACGGGGGCGGATGATCCCGATGTGTATGTTGAACTGGGACTGGCTCTTGATGCTGCCGGTGAATACCAGAAAGCTATAGATGCGTTTATCGCCGCATTTGAACACAAGCAGGCCGACCTATCCGTTGCGCGGCATTTGTCGTCCATGCTGCGTTCAGCAGGGCGATATGAAGACGCAGTGAATGTACTTTCTGAAAGTGTGGAAGCCAACCCCCAGTGTGCCGATGCAGCCGTCACCCTGGGAGATTTCAACTTGTATAGCTGGCGAATTGAAGAAAGTATAAAAGCTTATAAAGAAGCAATATCCAGAGACCCTGATTTGACTTATCCGAAAGCCGCTCTAGCCGGCGCTTACCTGCTTAAACAAGAAACAAATAAGGCTTTTGAACTTATAGGAGTTTGCCTTGAGAATAATAGTCTCGATGCACGAGCACTCATTGTGATTGCCGAGTCTATGCTGCACCGCGGTAAAACCGATAAGGCTATTGAATATCTGGTGAAAGCTGCCAGAAATCCAAAATATGAACACATGGCGCGCATTGCTCTTTCAAAGGCTTTTTTGCAAAAAGATAATGTTGGCAGAGCCATTCAAGAAGCGCAACTGGCCGTCTCGTCAAAACCAACCCCGCCCGCTTTTGCTGTGCTGGCCAGGGCCTTCATCAGCTCCGAACAGCCCATTGAGGCGGAAAACGCCATTGAACGCGGTATGGAATCCGCACGGAATTCTCCCGATCTGCTGTGTGCTTCCATTGAATTGACATTGTTGAAGGCGGTAAATGCTGAGGATGTCTCCCAAAAGGAACTCTATGAGAGTGCCCTGGAATTGTCTGAAAAAGTGCAAAGTATTGATCCATTTCACCTTGATGCATACATACTCGGTGGTCGCAGCGCGCTGGGGCTCAATGATTTTGAGCAATGTGCGGCTATGTGGGAGCAGGCGACTCAACTTGACCGTTGGGATCAGGAACTGACCTGGGAATTGGGCAAAATATATTATGATAAATTGGATATGCCAAATAAAGCTTTACATCTGTTCAAGAGGCTTATAGAGCTTGGGGGGGGGTATTCAGATGAAGCTGAACATTATCTCAAAAAAATAAATGAACAAACATCTTCTGTTGATTAAACCCCGGGAAATCTTTGAAAGTTCAACAGGTGTTGTAGAACAATTACTTGACATAAAAAATGCTAAGATGTAAAATTAAATTTCCTTCAAAAGAAATCACTTTAAGAAACTTTCCTGTATTTTACAGTTAGAGTTTGGCTATTTTTATGGCTCAATCAAATAACGGCGAAAAAGAAACTGAAAAGCTTAAAGAGCAGATTCAGAATCTCAATCAGCAAATAAAGCGGATGGAAAAACAGTTGAAGTCTTATCGTGAGACCATCAATTCTCTCCATTCGCGTCTTTATTCGAAAGAAAGCGCATCTTTATCGGAAACGCAGTATCAACATCAGGCCAATAAATTATCTCTTGATGACGATCGTCAGAAAATGCTGCTTGAACATGACGACGCGGTGGCAAGACGCCTGCAAAAAACTCTTAACCCACTTTGGATGGCCGATTTTGAAGGTTTAGCTTTTTCCCCCCAGTCCAAGACCGGAAGCAGAGTAGGAGGTGATTTTTATGATATTGTCAAAGTGTCGGATAATAAAGTCGCAATTATCATAGCCGATGTCAGCGGCCATGGACTACCCGCCGCCGTTTTGATGACCACCGCGCGTATGGCTTTCAGAACCTTTGCAACGACCGAATATAATGTCCGGTCCATCCTTGAAAAAAGCAATCAAACTCTGCTGGAGTCCACCCTTTCCGGACACCATCTGACAGCTTTCCTCGGCATCCTTGATACGCAATTGCTCACCTTGCAGTATGCTA